>PBTE01000167.1 GCA_002726515.1 Planctomycetaceae bacterium
GAAAACAATCCCGCCTATTATCTGCGCTACAACAAGACTTTCAGTCGTATGCAGGGTACCCTGCGGTACCTGCAAGCCGACAACAGGGACTTCCTCCTCAACCTGACTCACCGGTTGGAAAACAATTTCGACAAGTAAGGAACCCATCCGTGCGGGCCTGACCAACTGGCTTGAGATTGCGTATTTCGTAGCACAATTCCCTCGTCAGTCTCCGGACACAGGCCAAACCAACACGCCGCCCCTTTCCATTGCTACACCTTCCACGGGCCCGATGACGCCACTAGCTGTGCAAAGTGCGACTGACACAGCCTGTATCAGCTTGAGCAACGGTGGCGGAAAAATCTGCCAGATAGGTTCGGCGATGCCCGACCGGGCGTGGCTGCCAGGCGGAACGACGGGAATTTAATTCCTCTTCACTCACGTCGAGATTGCATTCGCCCTGAACCAGATCAAAGGAGATTTGGTCTCCATCCTGCACCAGCGCAATGGGCCCCCCCACGGCCGCTTCGGGCACACAGTGGACTCCAATCGCGCCATGCGACACACCCGAGACCCGTGTGTCAGAAATGAGAGCAACCTTACCGTCCAGTTCCGGAACTGCAAGCGCCGCCGAAGCAACTAAGACTTCCGGCATACCAGCAGCAACCGGCCCCAAATAACGCAACACGATAACACTCCCCGGACTAATTTTTTTATCCTCGACAGCGCGCACAACTTCCCGGGGATCATCGAAACAGATGGCCGCACCCCGGAATTGCGTCTCCTGCATGCTCGACACTTTGAAGACGATGCCACCCGGCGCAAGATTTCCGAAACAGATCTGCATGTCGGCATGAGATTTCAGAGGGGCGTCGAGCGGGGCAATTAGATCTTGGTCATCCGGCGGGGCTTCCACGTTTTCCAGATTCTCATCCAACGTCTTGCCACTCACCGTCAAACAGCTGCCGTCAATAACTCCGGCCCGTATCAAATGTTTAAGTAAAACAGGCGTGCCACCAATGCGATGCAAATCAACCATCGTTTTGTCACCTCTCGGTGCAAAACTGCACATCACCGGCGTCGTTCGAAAGATTTCCTGAATCTGCTTCAAGGTGAAATCAACCTCTGCCTCTTTTGCCAAGGCCAACAGATGCAAAACACCGTTGGTCGATCCACCGATGGCCGCAATCGCAGCAGCAGCATTCTCAAACGCGCGACGAGTTAGAATGTCACGGGGCCGGATGTTCTGCTGCAGTAAACTTTTGACTGCTGCCCCGACCTGGGAACACTCTTCCCGCTTGGCCGCTTCGATGGCAGGAATGGAGCTACTCGCCGGCAACATCAGACCAATCGCCTCAAGCGCAATGCCCCAAGTATTAAAGGAAGCAGCGATGCCACAGCCCCCCGGTCCCGGACACGCCACGCGAATGATCTGTTCCGCCTCGGACTGTTCCATGGCTCCCACCGAAGCGGCGGCCAATGAGTCATACACATCCAGGATTGTTACATCCCGGCCAGAGTGGCAGCCGGGCATGATCGAACCACCACTAACTACCAATCCCGGGTAGTTGAGCCGAGCTAACGCCATCGCGAAGCCCGGTCCATTCTTGTCACAGTGGTGCATCCCAATCAGTGCATCGTAAAAATGTGCGCTCACAACACATTCGGCACCATTAGCAATCATGTTGCGAGAAGGAAGGCTGGCCCCACCACCCTCATTTCCCTGGGTCAGGTTATCACTCACCGCAGGCACCCCGAACGGAAATCCGATCATTCCTGCGTCGCGACAACCTTGCGCGATGTTTGTCGCCAATTCGTAGGCATGAACGTTGCACAGGTTTCCCTCCAGCAACGGTACACCAATGCCTATTTGCGGGCAGTCAAAATCATCTTCAGTCAGGCCCAGGCCATAGTAGAAAGCCGTGACTCCCCGTTGCCAGCCACGTGTCAGATTTCTGCTGTTCCAATTAAGTTTTTCATTCATCGTTTTTCGTCCTGCATGCACAGCTAAGAAAGCCTTGTACTGCAAAGTTTTGAAAAGGCACGTCACACACTTGGGGGTATTTTCCGAGGCGTCTGTCTTGCCGGCCTGAAAACTCCCGCAACGAAAACAGGTTATTATCAGCAACGGTTACCGTCAATCACCGCCACGGCCCTCTTCGTTCTGATTCAGCCGTCTCGCCTGCTGAACATTAACCCATCCCGACATTGAAACGCAAAGGAACGGGTTCGGGCAGCCGTGGTGGGAAAGACCAGCGGCTACACTTTACCACTACGGCTGATCGTGTCTTTACGATGCGTCGGCGAGCAACTAGGATCACTTACGTCGACCTTTCGTGGTAAAACAAGTCGTCGCCAAAATTTTCTATTGAGGTGCAGATTCTATGCAAATTTCTTTCAGCAATTTTTCAAATTCAGTGGAAACTGAGTCTGCATTTGACGTATTGGCAGTTGCTAAACGTCTGATTGCGGGTGGCAAAGACGTGATTGAATTGGAGATCGGAGACAGTCCGTTTCCTTCTTCTCCATCTGCAGTCAAAGCGGGGATCCAGGCGATCCGCGACGATCACTGCCATTACGGTCCATCCACGGGTCTGCCAGAATTTCGGCAGGCAGCCGCGGAGTACGTCAACCGAGAGTATGGCTTGCAGGTCTCTGCGGAAAACGTCGTCGCTGGTCCCGGAGCAAAAAACTTTGAACAATTGTTTCTGGAGGCCTTCGTCAACCCAGACGACGGAGTACTGGTTTTCAGTCCACACTTTCCCACGTATCCACCGAACATCAGTCGTCGAGGCGCCCGCATGGTGGTCTCCTCACTCAAACAATCCCGTGACTTTCGTCCCAACCTTGACGATGTCCAGCGGTTCCTGACCGACGATCCTTCTCCCAAGGCCATCTTTCTGAACACTCCCCAGAATCCAACCGGTGGCGTGGCAACCGAAAAAGATCTCCGGGAATTGGCCGATCTGGTGCGTGGACGTGACATCGCCGTTTTCAGTGACGAGCCTTACGATCAGATGGTGTGGAACGGCAAGCACTACAGTCCCCTCGCCTTGCCCGGCATGCTGGAACAGTGCGTGGCTGCCTACACCTTCAGCAAATCCTTCAGTATGAGCGGTTGGCGTTTGGGATTTGCCGTCAGCAGTGCTCCGATCATCGACATGATCTCCAAGTTGACCAATACCGCGCTGTCATGCGTTCCTCCTTTCACACAGTTGGCGGGCATCGAGGCCATGCAGAATGACCTGGAAGAACGAGATCGGCGCATGCAAGATTTCCATGACAAGGTTCGGCAATTGGTTGATGACTTAAATCAAATCGATGGAGTCAACTGCCTGATGCCTGGCGGCACTTTCTACGTCTTTCCATCCTTTGCTGAAATCTGCAATCAGTTGGGAATCTCGTCACACGGTTTGGCCATGTTCCTGCTCGAAGCAGCAGACGACCAACGGGGAGTCGCCTGCCTGGGAGGAGAATGTTTCGGAGAGGCAGGCCATGGCTTCATACGGTTGAGTGTCGCACAACCAAGCGAGCGGCTTCGGGAAGCCGTGCGATTCATGTCCGACTCGATTCAGCAAGGGGGACGTGTGGCGGATTATTTAAGCCAGCATGAACACTATCGGCAAAAGACACCCTACCTGGCATAACCACGTGTAGAGACGCGTCCTGATTGCATGGACACTCCTTATCCCTGTAAAGCGTGATCCCTGTAAAGCGTGGCAGCGCACCCCCCATTTTCCTATTCCCGCTGCCGGGCATTGAACGGATGACCCGACGAATGGGCCAATGGAAAGCGTCGATGTGCAAAGAGCCTGGCGTCAAGCGGTTGGAAGAGAACTCCTGATTGCAGAAAGTGTGACTGGAATCCGCTTGGAATTTAAAGCTGCACAACGTCGAGGTGATTGCCGACCGGACCGTTGCCGAGTACTAATCCACTTTCTTCGCCCTGATCTCCTTCTCAGCCACTTGGATCCACACGCTGGCAGGAATTCCTTCGTCATCCAAAGAAAACTCAATCCGGCCTGCCGTCCAACGGAAGGAAAAATCGGTCGTGGAGTGCGGCACCAGATCCAGCCAACGGTCGTCGTAGAGCGCACACTGAAGTCGATACTCCTGAAGTACTTCTCGAACTCGGAATTTGCACGCCGCTCCATTCCCCGTTTCATAACGACCGACATGCTTTGCCAACACGACCTGCGTTAATCGGACAACCGATTCGCTGACCGGAACCGGCGATCCCACTTCCGCCGTCTCGGAAATTTCTCGTAACCAGATGTTGCGAAACCGGACGGGGTTACCATGGTCTTGCAAAGACAAAGGCAAGCGGTCGCCATGCGCCTGATAAGGATCATGCTGCAACCAGCCGGTTGGCCCCCAAAGTTCCACCCGGTCCTGAACCAGTACACCATTGTGCAACAATGTGACACGTGCCACCTGCTCAAGACTGCCGTCGGGCCGAAAATGCGGCCGGCGGAAGACCACGTCATACGACTGCCAATGGCCCGGCGGACGGCAAGCATTGACCAGGGGGGGATACTGCCCATAAATTGAACCTGCCTGGCCATCCGGATAGGTGTCGTTTTGATAGGAGTCCAGTATTTGAATCTCGTACAGGCCCATCAAGAACACGCCACTGTTTCCTCGTCCCTGCCCTTCTCCTTCAGCCGGTAACGGGGCCGCCCATTCGATGTGCAGTTGGCAATCTCCGAATCCCATTCGCGTGAAAACATAACCGCTACCGGGCACCGCTTCAAAAGCGCCATCACTCACAATCCATTTCGTGGGACCACCCGCCTGGCTCTGCCAGTTCTCCAGCGAACTCTCTGTACCGTCAAACAAGACAATCGCATCGGAAGAACGTTCTGCAGACCCTGGCTGGACACTCGGCTCAATCACCGGTGGGCGAGGTCGGTTCAGATCGTGGGCTTTCCAATTCATGATGGTGGGGACACGAGTTGAGAGTTAAAGCCTGGAGCCTCCAATTCCCGAATCATACGGTGCACACCCCGGCCCTTCAGCTGAATCAACCGCAGGCCCGCAGGTATCTTCGTGACTGCTGATGCGGAAACTCTCAGCCGATTGGCTGAAACCATTCCGTCCAAGAATCAATGGACGCCAGGCCGGAAGGTCAGCCGGCCTTTCGCTGCGAGGCCTTCAATTCATATTCAATCGAGAATGTTTCATGGGGGGCATTGTTGTATTTGTCCAAGACGGGCGAATACGTTTCGACGTTGATTTTGTTCTCCCCCGGTACAAACTTCAGGGAACGCAACCACCCGTCACCTCCATTCGCCAGGCCTTGATAGTCGGTAAGCATTTCCAGAACCTTGCCACCGGCGTCGTTAGTACTGGTTTGAAGTGCCACTCCCATCACGTGTCCACTGACAACAAGAAAAATATTCGGCTGTTTGCGAATGAACTTCTGCCACATCTGTTCTCCATTGTTAGCAGTATCGTATCCGGAGGCACATCCGGTGTCGCGCCCGTCGGTCCGCATGTAACAGTGCGTCGCCACAATCACCAGATGATCGGTGTACTGCTGCGTGATACCGGCGGCCCATTCCAACACGTCGTCCGGAGGCGCAAACTCCAGATTAAGAACCATGAACTTCATACCGCAAGCGTGAAAAAAACAGTAGTTATTGTCGTTGGATTGACCCATGTGCCCGCCGTACCAGCTCTCTTCTCGGAACCGGGCAGCTGGAAAGTACTGGTTGTATAACGATGAGTCACGAGTCCTCACGTTCATGTCGTGATTACCCGGAGCCATACTGTAAGGCACGACGCCGTCAAGAATTTTCATTGCTCGATCGGCATTTTTCCATTCCGACTCAATGGTGGGTGTTTGCACAATGTCACCCAAGTGGATCGCGAACTTGATGTTGTCGGCTTTCCGGCGTTCACGAATCCACAACGTTTGGGCAACGTAGGTATCGGGATACTTTTCAGAATAGTTTTGGGTGTCGGGGAGAAGAACGACCGTAAAACTATCCTCTTGCTCTGCGAGTACCAGCCCACAAGCCGTAAAAAACAGTACGACTGCGGTACACGCCCAAATTGATCGTCGCACGAGAGTCCACATGGATTGTACCTCCTTCGAGTGAAAAATTTGCCATTTAGAATGTAACACCCCGGTGACGCGCCTGTCACGAGGGTAATGTTGTCCGGTGCCACAAAACCACGAGAAAAGAGTCATCGGAGCCCTTTCCGCTTCACAAGCCGTCTACTGCCATCCCAGACGACCTCACATCCAGTCTTTCCAATGATTCAGCTCTGTCGCCCAGTCGCGGGCTTCGAAAACAGTCGGATGACTTCTCAAGTGCGGATTTGTGCGAATAACAACCGGATACCTTGATCCAAACAAACCGAAACAAGCCCGGCCACGGTAGGGGAGGACTCCCTACTGGCGCCCAGCGTAAGACAGACGGGAAACTGTCGTGTTCGATTTTTCCACCATGCAAAATTCTTGAAACGTCTCTACTTGAGATACTGACAAACGCGATGTGCCAGGCTGCGACAGGCCTGATTAAACACTTCCAGGTCCTTTTCAGTATGGGCGACGGAAATAGCGCCGTGACCACCCATGACGTGCACGTTTTCCAGAAGCAAACCGAGATCCATCACCTGATGATTGAGAACTGTGTCGCAGACTGCTGGATCGAAAACTTTTTCCGGTGTGTCCAACCGGACATCCTCCCGATGTGGAAAATGCACCATCCACAGGGAACTTCCCGGTACAACCTCGTTCCCGCCTCCCGTACAACAGGCGTAAATTCCTTGCTCCTTAAATGCCGCAACAACGATCTGTCGCATCCGCTCACCATTCTCTGACAGCGCAGGATAAATTTCCTTCTCATGCTGTACCAAATGCGTCAGCATGGCTTTCGCCGCAATAAACGAACTCGTGTGACCCGAATAAGTACCTCCAAAAAATTTAACCTGGTTTCCCTTCTCCCGTCCCGCCAGTTCCATGATGTCCATTCGACCTGCCACAGCCGCCACGGGCATTCCTCCACCGATAATTTTCCCCAGGGTGAGCAGGTCGGGTTTCACCCCGTACAGGGCGCTTACGTCACCGGCGCGAAATCGGAATCCGCTGATCACCTCGTCATGAATCAAAAGGGCACCACACTGGTGTGTTAATTCTCGAGCCGTTTGCAGAAACTCGGGCGCGGCAGGCATCAGTCCACCTCCACCGATGAAAGGCTCCACGAGGAAACAGGAAATCCGGTCGCCGTGCCTGGCAAACTGGTCACGTAACTGGTCTGAGTCGTTATAGCGCGTTACCAGTACTTCGTCCGTCACGGTCGCCGGAATGCCGGCTGACTCGGTGTGCTGATAGCCCCCGCTGTCCCCTGTTTTATAACGGACCCCTTTCAGGCCCCAGGGCTGTGCACCGTGCCACCCTCCTCCAACCTTCAGGACAAGGTTACGTCCCGTGAAGGCGCGGGCCAGCAAAATGGCATACATCGTTGCCAGAGAACCGCTGGTGGTAAATCGCACCCGCTCCTGCCCCGTCTGGCGGCAGATAATTTCAGCGGCTTCAACCTGCAGGCGATCGGTCATACCCAACTGTAGGCCGTGACGATTCTGAAACGCATCTGCCAGAACCGAAGTAACGACTTGGGGGTTGTGCCCCAGGATGTTGGCCAGGTGCCCCTGCCAAAAGTCCAAAATATGGTGGCCGTCTTCATCCTGCAGCCAAGCACCCCGCGCAGAAACAATCCTGGGAGGAAATGGTTCTTTCAGTCGGACGGAGTGGCTCCCACCGTCAATCAGATAATGCAAAGCTCGTTCATTCAGAGCTGCCGACTGGGGCGCATGTCGCTCATAGGCAGCAGCCAGATCGGCCAGAAATGGTGCATGATTTCTTGTCATGTCCGCTGATTCGTTGTCTGATATATGACAAAGGATTGATGATGGTGTTTTTCTAGCACAAACCATGACTATTGTACATTCACCGCGAACGTTCCTCCGGGCGAGGAAAGAAGACCCACAGGGTGCTGGTTTCGTCCCAATGGAACTGCAATCCACACCCGGCCCGTTGCAACTTGCGCCAATACGAGTGAATGGACCGCACTGGATACCCGTTTGGATTGGCAGCTCCGACCGTGCGAATTGCCGTATGAGAACGGAAGGCCTTCAAGCTGCTTCGTTGAAAGTGGTCCGATTGCAACCGATCACGAGAGCCCGCTGGCTCGACCTTGATCGTCCACCCTGATGCGGACCGCAGCCGGTTCTCGAGGCAAACCCGGCATGGTCATCATCTTTCCACAGATGACAACAACAAACCCGGCGCCGGCGGAGAGCCTGACTTCGTTGACTCGAATTCGAAAGTTTTCCGGTCTCCCACGCAGACGGCCGGAGTCCGAAAGACTTTTCGGCGTCTTCGCCATGCACACAGGAACCTGTCCCAGGCCGTGCTCCTCAATCAGGTCCATGGAAGTCTCCGCCTCGCGATCGTAGTCAACGCCGTCGGCGCCGTAAATCGTTCGGGCAATCACTTCGATCTTCTCACGGATCGGCGCGGTTTCCGGATAGAGGAAGTGAAACGAGTCTTGCCGCTGGTTTTCAGCGATCGCGTCGTCGACCAAGGCCGCTAGGTCCATGGCACCATCCGGACCTCGCTCGTACGCTTCATAAGCAGCCGCTGGCACGCCCTGCTGCTTGCAGAACTCTAAGATACGCTGTAGTCCCGCGGACGTGTCCTCCGGGAATCGATTCACGGCAACCACAGGCTCAATCCCGAAAGCGCGTATGTTCTCAATGTGCTTCAGAAGATTTCCGGTACCACCTTCTGCCTTAAATCCACCGTGATATTCGATGGATTTTTCAGTCGCAACAATCACCACGGCCGAGGGACGCAACCCACCGATGCGACACTTGATGTGAAAGAATTTTTCCGCGCCCAGATCACTGGCAAATCCGGCCTCCGTCACTACGCGGTCACACAATTTCAAAGCCAGCTTGGTTGCCACCACTGTGTTGCAGCCGTGGGCAATGTTAGCAAACGGACCGCCATGCACAAAGGCGGGCGTACTATACAGCGTTTGCACGAGGTTTGGGTGAATGGCATCCCGAAGCAATACCGTCATGGCACCTTCCGCCTGCAAGTCGGCCGCGGTGATCGGTTGCTTGCGATACGTGTAACCCACAACAATGCGCGCCAAACGGTTTCGCAAGTCACGATAGTCCTGGGAAAGGCAGAGTACTGCCATCACCTCGGAAGCGGGCGTGATATTGAATCCGTCCTTGCGGGGAATTCCATGCGCGACGCCACCCATCCCGACAAATATTTCACGCAGGGAACGGTCATTTAAATCAATCACACGACGCCAAGTAATTCGCCGCGGATCGATACCCAGTTCGTTGCCGTGCTGAAGATGATTATCCACCAGAGCCGCCAGCAGATTGTTGGCTTTGCTCACCGAATACATGTCTCCGACGAAATGTAAATTAATGTCCTCTGCAGGCACGACCTGAGCATGGCCGGCACCGGTACCACCACCTTTGATGCCAAAGTAGGGGCCCAGCGATGGTTCGCGTAAGCAAATGGCCGTGCGGTGCCCCGCTTTCTTGAGCGCATCTCCCAGACCAATCGTGGTGGTCGTCTTTCCCTCTCCGGACGGTGTAGGTGTCATGGCTGTAACCAGGATCAGTGCACCGTCAGCATGTTCCGTGCGGCTGGCAAGCTCCGACACGGGAACTTTGGCGATCCGGTGGCCGTGGGGCAAAATCGTCTCCGGCGTCAATTCAAGTTCGCTGGCAATCTCTTGCACCGGACGGGTCGCTCCGGGAATTTCAGCATCCAGATTGGTCGACACGGACATTGTTCACGTTTCTCCAACATAACGTTCAAGGACCAATTGAACTAAAAACAACAGGCCAGGCGGTCAAACCGCACGGGATTATTGCGTACTCAACACCGCTGGCGGCCTTGATCCGGACAGCTAAACGGCATGATCCGCAAGGCGACTCTTCTCAGGACCAACAATAACCACCCAGCCGCCCCGGGTACAGGCGTCTGTATGAAATTGTTGGAAGACAGACCGAAGCCGAAAATTCTGAAAACGCCTGGAAGTGAGTCGTCCGGACGGGGGTCAATGACCAGGTTCGAAAAAGCGTTGCAAACTGCAAGAGGACAAACGGCTGTCGCAGAAAAAGATGATCATTCAGGACCCGCGTTCACTAGTCCCTGGCAGCCGGATTGGAAACCATCGTCCAACCCGGAGAACAATTTGCGAGTTGACGCAGAGGGGGTGCTCCCTAGCCCGGGCCCCCCGAATCTCAAAACCAGGCCCATTCGGAGAAGTCGTTGAATTGATACATTTAGCGACAAGGAGGCAGTCGCACAATGCAAGGCGCTCCGGATCAGACTCCCCCGGGACTGGTTGGCACTCATCAGCGCGAAGAGGGTAGCGGACACTTCACCTTGCTGAAAAGGTCCGCCAACGAGCGCGTGAACCAATAGCACCAGCATCGACTACACAGCCGATTTTCCCTCCGGGCAGGTTGCGCCGACTGGCGGGGTCATTGGAGCGGGCACCATTTTCTATTGGCTTGCTGCATTCGTCAGGCCCCTCCTTCGAGTTAAGAAATCGCCTTGTTCCGCCCTCTGCTCCTCCTATGGAACTTCTGATTTTTGTGTTAACCTAGCGGGTTAGTTTCTGCTCAGATTTTCGAGGAGTCCGGCAATGGATGCGGAAGCGCAACTGTCCGAGTTGAATTTGGTACTACCACCTGCCCCACAACCGGCAGGGTTTTACAAGCCGATTGTAGTGATTGATCAGGCCGCCTATCTTTCCGGTCACATGCCGATACTTCCCGACGGTACGATGATGACCGGTCGCGTGGGCGATGAAGTCGATCAGCAACATGGGTATCAGGCCGCTCGTCAAACCGGACTGAACATGCTGTCGACGTTGAAAAATCACCTGGGTAGTCTCCATCGAGTTGATCGAGTTGTCAAAATTTCTGGAATGGTCTTCGCAGCCCCTGATTTTGACCAGCACCCTGCAGTCATCAACGGTTGTAGCGAATTATTCGCCCAGGTTTTTGGACCGGATCGGGGTGTGGGCGTCAGAAGTGCGGCCGGAATGGTGTCGCTGCCTGCGAAAATCTCCGTAGAAATTGAAGCCGTATTTGAGATTAAGTGAATCTGCGCAGTACAATGTGAATGATAGACCATCAGCCCTGCTGAATGTTTGAAAGGCCCAGCATGTCGGAAAAAGCTCCTTGGATTACATATCGCCCGGAACTCAAAGTCCTCGACTGTACCATCCGGGATGGAGGCCTGATCAATCAACACCAGTTTACCGATGAAGTCGTCCGCGCGGTTTATGAAACCTGCCTGGAATCCGGAATCGACTACATGGAAATCGGTTACAAAAATTCCGCAAAAATATTTTCGAAAAGTGAATTCGGTGACTGGCGCCATTGTGATGAAGAGGACATGCGACGAATTGTGGGCGATCATGACGAGCAAGAAAAAAGACTCAAACTGTCGGCAATGGCAGATGCCGGCAAGAGTGATTGGGAACAAAAGATCGGACCCCGCAGCGAGAGTGTTTTGGACATGATCCGAGTCGCTTTTTATGCCAATCAGGTATCAGAAGCCGTGGAAATGATCCAGCACTGTAGCGAGTTGGGATACGAAACCATGGCCAATCTCATGGCCGTTTCCAATGTCAAAGAAACCGAAATTGATACTGTTTTGGAAAAAATTGCTCCCACTGCCGCCGGAGCTATGGTGATTGTTGACAGCTTCGGACACATGTACCGGGAACAGATCGATAAGCTTTATAATCGCTATGCCCAAGCGATGGAGGGTACCGGCAAGGAAATCGGCATTCATGCGCACAACAATTGTCAGCTGGCATTTGCCAACACCCTGGAGGCTATTATCCTCGGTGCCAATCGAGCCGACGCAACCATGGCGGGCATGGGACGTGGGGCAGGTAACTGCCCGATGGAATTGCTATTGGGATTTCTGCGAAATCCAAAATTCAAACTTCGTCCCATTGTCAAGCTTCTTCAAGAACACATTGATGGCTTACGAGAGTCGGTCGAATGGGGACCGCTAGTCCCTTATAACCTGACCGGTCAAATGAACCGTCATCCCCGCGCCGCCATAGAGTTTCGCGATAGCGAAGACAAAGACGATTACGTCATGTTCTTCGATAAACTTGTGGCAGATATCTGAACCGTGGCGCCACTGAGCCGGGTCGTGAGAAAACGGGGCTCTTCCGATTTGCTCGCTTTCGGCAAACAGTTTTCACCGCAACCAGTTTCTGGCCCCTTAAACTTTCGCACATCCTCACAAACCGCTGTAGTGAGGGAAAATCCTCTGAAATCCCTGCAGCGTCGGAGAAAATTCGCAGCCCCGCCGTCTGAAATCTGTTAGGGTGAGTGTAGTACATCGGACCATCGAGTACCGGGTCACAGGAGGGCAGACATGCAAGATCCACCCAATGCTTCTGGATGAGGGGCTGCATCACCCCTTGTTCAATTTGATGTCTTGAACCATTACGAATCATTAACCTTACTCTTGAGAAAATTTTTGCCTCTGGCGAGTTTTAAAGACGCCTGTTCAGCACTGTTTGTAAAGGGATCAATTCACGACCGCCGCCAAACCTCTGGCACGTCTGACAGATTCTAACTTCCAATCTCTACAAAGCGCCACAGCGGCTTGCAAACCCGACAGCCTGGCAAACCATGTATACGGCCCGTTTCGCATCTACCTTCTGCGAAGCGGGCTTTTTTATTGGTTGAAAATATGGCCGGCGACTGGTCCGAACAGGTACGGACCTAACACTACGAAACCAGAACCCTTTTTCTAGCGTCCGCTCGGCCGGAAGATCCCGATTCGCAACACAAGCATCACCAATAGCATGGCGGGAAACATCAGGTGAAAGAACATCGGGGAAACACGCGGCAGCGTGGTTAGCTCTGCCCAAGAATAAACCCGAGAGCCACAAAACCCACATACACCGCCAAGAGTGGAATCCCGAACCACTTCTGAAAGTGCCCTCGTTTGCAGGCGGAAAAGATGAATATCCGAAATAAGACTAGGATCACAAGCATCGCGGGAAGATGTAAGACGAGAAAAATTGCAGGTATGCTGGCTTTTTTATCGACCAGTGGTAGCGACACAGATGTTGCTGACGCTCCGATCACGAAAAGAATATTCAGGATGTCGGCACCGATCACGTTTCCGACCAGTAACTCGGCATGCTTTTTGAGGATTGCCGTGATCCCCACGACAAGTTCGGGAAGCGAAGTTCCAAAGGCGACAATCGTTGATGCGACTACGACTTGTGGAACGCCAAGTCGCTCCGCAAGTACCTGCACCGATGCAATCAGAACCCGTGCACCGATGAGTACGAGAAGTAAGCCCGTGATTCCGGCGCCAAATAACACCATGAGCGATCGGCCGTTGGTGGTTTCGTGTTCCGCGTCTCCTGGTGCAGTGTCTGCCGTTTCAGCGGGCGAAACCGAGGGCCCTGCAACTGTGTGCTGGCGTGCCCACTTCACGCTTTGAAAAAGGTAGGCTGCTAAAACTACCAGCGCCGTCACTCCTATCAAGCGACCAATCTCAGCGTCCGCACCGTGAAGCGTGTAGAGCACGTAACAGATAAGGGCAAAAATACACCCCGAACCAAACTGAACCCAGCCCTGGCGGTTCAGGACGAAACGGTCAGCCGGAAGCGTCGTCATCAGACAGCCAACGCCAAAGATCAAACCACTGTCAGCGATGACAGATCCCACCGCGTTACCGAGGGCAAGACCCGAAGCTCCACCTATCGCGGCCATCACCGAAACGGCACACTCGGGCGCCGTTGTCCCAAGCGAGACAACTGTGGCCCCTACAATGATCTTCGGAATGCCGAAACGATAAGCGACACCTGACGCCGATTCTACGAGCCAGTCAGCCCCTTTTCCCAGAACGACGATGGAAAGTGCAGTGCTTAACAGCAACATCGTCCAGTGAAGGTCTGCAAACCAATGATCTGGTATCAGATGTTCCATGGTGGGAAATTTCGTCGATCTACAATTGGGGGCCAAATCTGAAGTAAAACGTTTGCCCCGATACGCATTTTGGGAAGGCGCAGACCAGACACCACAACCACTCAAGCAGCCAGTCAGCTCCGTTAGCAAGAGTTGCCAAGTTGACCGTAGTCTTGCCCATCAAGAATGCCCAACAGATCCAAGGCATGCGTCGCCATGCAAATTCTGAATTTATTGCTCCACAGGCGCTTCCATGAAATTGGCTCTGCAATCTCCGGTTCGTCAGTCGTGGGGAAGAATTCAAGTTCGTTCAACTGTCCAATCATGATGGATACTTGGGCCTTCGTCCAGACCACCTGCACCATGGACCGTCACCACCAGTCGAGCTTTGCTTGCGGTGTCATGCTGCTCCACAGCTCTTTCACAACAACCCGTTGTTACGACGTTTATCCTGCCTGATGAAAACAACAAATGAATTTCTTCGTTCTCGAAACCCTGGCATCCTGTCACACACCAACGACTGCAGGGTTAAACATTCAAGCTCCTGCATACCGACGGGACTACGAACGGTCCAAGACGGGACTGTTTCAGGAACTCAGCTGCTACTGCTCTTGAACAACTCGACTTTGGGCAGATCCTTTGCTATCATCCCGATGTTTAAAGCTCTCTACGAAACTCTAACAAGGACTTATCGATGGCAGCTGGCCGACATGATCCTGAACGAGCAATCGATCTTGACCTGATCCGATGTACTGAAAACGCTGCTCTTGCCGCCTGGAAATGGTTCGGCAAGGGTGACAAGAACCAAGCCGACTTGGCCGCTACGGACGCGTTGCGCGGCATGTTCCAGTTAGTTGACTGTAAAGGCCTGGTTCGAATCGGCGAGGGGCGAAAAGATAATGCTCCTGGAGTTTTCATGGACGACAAACTCGGTTCGTGGCGGGAAGAATCGATTCCAGCGGCCATCGCAGTTGATCCAATCGATGGCACCACGCTCACTGCACGTGGATTAGCGGGTGCAATTTCCGTGCTGGCCGTTACAACATGCGAAAACCCTGATGATGACCCATCGACCCTGTTTCCGGCGATCACCTGCCACTACATGGAAAAAATTGCCGTGGGGCCGAAGATGACCGGTGGTGGAAAAAACGTGCTCCTTGATGCACCCGTTGAGACCAACTTGAACGTCATTGCCGCCGGGCTGAACAAACGGGTCCAGGACTTGGTGGCGGTCGTTCTGGATCGCCCCCGCCATGAAAAAACAATCCTGGCTTTACGCCAGGCAGGCTGCGGTATTCGTCTGATTTCAGACGGCGACGTGGCAGCAGCTATTGCCCCCAGCCTACCTAATTCGGGCGTCGATCTATACATCGGCATTGGTGGCAGTCCCGAAGCGGTTCTTTCGGCGGCCGCGATCAAGTGTCTCGGGGGCGAACAACTTTGTCGGATCTGGCCTAAAGATGATGACGAACGGCAACGGCTGGTTCAAGAGGATGGATGCACCCCCGGTGATTTCGAAAAAATTTGGAATGTGGAAGAAATGGCACAGGGTGAACACATCGTTTTTTCCGCAACAGGTATCAGCGACTCTCCTATGCTTCAGGGAATCCGTTATGAAGGCGGGCACTGCATCACCGAATCAATACTGATGCGGGCTCGAAATCGCACCATGCGCCGCATTGTGGCGCATCACGACATCCAACGGAAAACCATGCATCTGGCATCGACCGGCCAGGAAGTTGAAATTTGATTTTGACGTAGCATTTCCAGTGGAATTGCATCCCGACCGGAAAACCACTCCGACCATCATTGGCGGCAGCAGACATTCAATCCGGCAACAAACGTGCGCACGTGCGCCAACCATCCGGGCCGGCGCAAACTCAGGCAATGGAGAAATCCAATGCAGCCGGACCGGTCGTCGTTCCGGTTATCACCCGCAGGGTCCGTTGTGGAACATCAGCCAGATTGCTCCACGATCATCTCGCAAATCCTCCGTAAACCCTCACGAATGTTTTCTTCGGATGAAGCGATGGAAATGCGAATGTGGTCTCGGCACATTTCACCAAAGGTGCTTCCTGGTGCTACCGCCACTTTCTTTTCTTCAAGAAGGGCCAAGGCAAAATCTCGTGAATCGATACCGGTTGACGAAATGTCTATCAACAGATAGAACGCCCCGCCAGGTGTGTAGCGGTAAAGCCCGTTATCCCGCAGCACTTGAAGTGCTACATCCCTGCGCGATTTGTATGCGTCGCGCATTTTCCACACTTCATCCTGGGGTCCCAGCAAACCGTCGACTGCTGCCAGTTGGGAGAAACCCACGCCACATGAAACAATCGGCTCCTGTAACTTTGTGGCCAAATTCACGTAGTCGGCCCGCGCACGGGTAAATCCAACCCGATATCCCGTCATCGCATACGTTTTCGACATGCCGCTGACGATCAAGGCTCGCTCGTCGGTATCGTACGAAAGCGCACTGGCAAAGTCGCTGTCAAACACGATTTCACCGTAGATTTCGTCGGACAAAACGTAAAGGTCATGACGCCGAGAAAATTCGAGTAAGGCCTGCATCAACTCAGGACCGTAAACCTGCCCCGTGGGATTGGATGGAGTACAGATCAGCAACAACTTCGTTCGGGGTGTAACCAACTGCTCCAACTGTTCCAAGGAAGGAAAAAACTGGTTTTGGGCGCTCAAATCGTAATGCACCGGAGTGCCATGTAGCAGAGATACGGCCATCTCGTAGTTTGGCCAACCAGGGTCGGGAACCAAGACTTCATCGCCCGCTTCAAGGAGGGCCATGAAAGCGGTCGCCACACTCATGACGGCGCCTTGAGTCACTAGAATGTTCTCGACATTGGTTTCCACACCCGTTTTGTTCTGAAAATATTTCGCAGCGGCAACCCTTAACTCGGTCACGCCCGCATTCGCCACGTACTTCGTATGACCTTCCTGAACATAACGACTCGTCGCCTCCACGATGTGGGACGGTGTGGGAAAATCTGGCTGTCCGACTTCCAGATGAATGACGTCTTCCATATCGGCAGACAGGGCCATGATTTCACGAATACCGGACCGGGGTATCTGAACAGCGCGCTCAGCAAAGGGTTTCATGTGGGTTCTCTTTTAGCTCGTCGCAAAAAATCTTAATCCAAAGTGCGGGAACACGCTAAACGAAAAGGGTGTCTCACTTCCATCCACGATGCACGGACTCTTCCGGTCTGTGAGGAACGGAAAAACGATCGAGGACCAATAGAATTCAGCGCAAATGAATCCCCGGCCCCGTCGATCCGATCGTTTGAACACTGTTGAAAATCGAGGCTGGCGTGCTTGCGCCGGTGACACCAGTGATACCCTCGATGCGTTCCACATTCAGTTCGACGCCCTCGCCTTTCGCATGAATCGCAACAGTTGCCGTGTCCCACGCAGGGTTAACTACCAGAGTGGAATGCGTTTTCTCAAAACCGATGCCGGCATACGCAATAGAAGCCAGGGTATTGGTGTTGCGCGGAAACATGGGGCAGACCCCACGCGTGGGACCGTCGTACAAGACCGTCTCTTTAACAATGCTGTCCGGGTCGACACCCGCATTGGCACAGTCCACATTCTTGGGTGGTTTCTTCATCGTGACGTGCACCTCGTCCCAGACATCACGATTCTCTTGCAGTGCATCCATCCCCACGACCCCACCATGCGGGATGAATGCTCGAGTGCCACAACGCTGCGTGGTCTCTTCGATCATCTTTTCGATCTCCGGATCCGCCAAGGCAGTCACCGAGATCAACATGTAATTGGTTTTCTCAAGCAGCGCCTTGCCCCACTCACGAGTCACAGACGGATGAGCCATCTCGACCACCAAGTCCGGCCGCCGTGAATCAAATTCTCCCAAATCTTCCAGAACCAATTCGCGGGACAAGTCCGCCACCATTTCACCGATTTGGTCGTAGACAAATACCACTTCCATTCCGTTGTCGGGATCCTTGTCGATCATTCCGTGTACGGCTTTGCCAATTTGACCATAACCAATCAGCCCAATGCGCGTCGTCTTCTGTGGCATGATGCGCTCCTGATTCATCCGAATCCTTGGAAGTATAAGTTGACAGAAATTTTTCCTAGCTGGCCGATGACTATATCTTTTACGGCGACCTTTTGCTGTGCGTCCACTCGCTCAGTCTTCAACAATTCGGCCACTTTCTCCGAAACCTTCTTGGCCAACAAACCGCCGGATCGCAACCGGCAGCAACCGAGCGAATCACGTCCCCTTTTTCAATCAGAAAATTGGTAGGCATCGTCATGGCCTCAAACACTCTCCAACTGTCGCCCTTCGTGTCGACCGCGTAGAGCGTCTCCGATTTCTTCGGCTCCACGTAGGACTCCCCCTTCTCGTCTGGTTCACGAAAGATGGCAAGAGGTGACGCAAAAGGATGCGACGAGCCACTCGACCCAAGGGTCACAATATAGCAATTGACGGAACCGTATTCAACTTCATAGTACCTGTCCGGAATCTTCCATCAGCAGCGCTGTACAACTAGTTCCTGATCACCACTTCGTGCAGGTTCAGCACGATTCGGGCAACCGATGACCCGACGGCCACTTCGACGACATCCAGGTCGGCCGGAGAAGAAACCTTGCCAATGGGCAACCAATTGATTCACATCCTGTGGATTCACTGCGTACTGCTCGCGGTGTCGCAGATACACATCCTCCAGTTCCTGCTACTCGTAGGCCACAGACTCACGGGTCAAAACTCTGCGACACATCCAGCCGATGTGCTGTTGAGGAGTTTTTCCTCCGGATCGAAAACGGTGTACTGGCAAGCATCCATTAACAACTCGCCTTTCCCAGGGGGAAAAGTCCGAACCAGCCTTCCAAAACTCGTTCTCAAGAGAAGTTGCAGGCTGAAAACCGTCGCCAAATGAAGGTGAGCATGCCCCGTTTCAGTTACATCACGAACTTCGGAAAGTCGCCGGTAAGTCTCGTGCCATGCGACTGAAAACAGGGCCTGTCGGGTATTCCGGGCCCGCCTGTCCCCCCCTACCCAAATACCACCGCGTGACCCCTACCCATTTAGCCGATAAAATAAAGCGTGTGCTGTCTCGGATGGCGCTCCACTTCAATGAATTCTTTCGGAGATATTCTTGGCTGAAGTCGAATTGATTGCTACCTCTGCATTCGGGCTGGAAGCAATTGTTAAACGTGAAATCGGCCAATTGGGCTACGAGGGGAAAACTCTCCAACCTGGCCGAATTCTATTGTGTGCCGAGTCTTCTGCGGTGGCTCGCACCAATCTGTTTCTGCGTTGCGCTGAAAGAGTACTGCTCTGTCTGGGGCGTTTTGAAGCACTCGATTTCGGACAGTTGTTTGATCAGACTTTTGCCCTGCCCTGGGAGGAATGGATTCCTGCGGACGGAAACTTTCCTGTCACCGGTAAATCTGTCAAGTCACAACTTTCCAGCGTGCCGGCGTGCCAGCGGATGGTGAAGAAAGCAATTGTAGAAAAACTCAAATCCGCGCACCGCATCACAGAGGTTCCAGAAACGGGCGCACTCTACAAGGTTGAAGTTGCGCTGCTTGACAATCAGGTAACCCTATCGCTCGATACCACCGGTAACGGGCTCCATAAGCGAGGCTATCGTCCGGTCTCCGGGCCCGCTCCGCTGCGCGAAACACTGGCTGCTGCGCTGGTGTTGCTGAGTTATTGGAAACCGGAGCGGCCCCTGTGGGACCCCTTTTGCGGCACCGGTACGATTCCGATTGAAGCGGCCCTGATCGGACGAAAAATTGCCCCTGGTCTGAAGCGGTCCTTCCTTGCGGAAAACTGGAGTGTGTTGGGGTCCGAATCATGGAGGGCAGCCCGGGAAGAAGCCAAGGACTTGATCCAATCCGAATTCCCGGAACGTATTCTTGGTACTGATACAAACTGGCGAGATCTGAAACTTGCACGTCGACACGCCGAGTTAGCTGGCGTGACGGACGACATCCATTTTCAGCAACGCAATTTCTCCGAATTAAGCAGCCAACGCAAATACGGTTGCGTCATCTGCAATCCGCCCTACGGCCATCGGATGAGCGACCCACAAGAGGTGTTCGAACTCTACAAGAGCTTTCCGCTGATTCTCCGGCGTTTACCAACCTGGTCCCACTACGTACTGACATCCCATCCCGAATTCGAACAGGTACTGGGACAACAGGCCAACCGACGTCGTAAACTCTACAATGGCCGTATCGCGTGCCAGTACTACCAATACCACGGCCCCCGGCCACCAGGACATCAAGCCACGAACCAACGTCAGCCGCAGCAGAACACCCTGCCGGCTGATACCGCCGGTGAAAAAAAATCGCTCACAAAGGACTTGCGGGCCGCGCCGCTAGTTCCAGCATTTGGTGGACTGGACGAAGCGGCTTGGCGTCAAGCCGAAGAATTCCGTAATCGCCTCACTAAACGAGCGAGGCATCTGAGGCGTTGGCCCAGTCGGGGAATTACTTGTTACCGCCTTTACGAACGCGACGTTCCGGAAGTTCCCCTGGTAATCGATCGCTACGAAGACCGGCTACACCTTGCCGAGTTTTCCAGGCCACACGATCGCACGCCTGCCCAACACGCTGATTGGCTCGATTTGATGATCAAAACAGCTGCCGAAGTTCTGGAGACTCCTCGCGAGCACGTCTTTGTCAAACGCCGCGATCGACAACGAGGAAAGTCGCAGTACGAACGCCCTGCCCCCGGGTCCCATCCGCTGATCGTACAGGAAAATAATCTTCACTTCGAGGTTGAACTGGCGGGCTTTCTCGACACGGGATTGTTCCTCGATCATCGGCTGACACGAGCGATGGTACGAGAGATTGCCGCAGGCACTCGGTTTTTGAATTTGTTCGGCTACACCGGCAGTTTCAGCGTTTATGCGGCAGCAGGAGGAGCGGCCTCCCTGACAACGGTCGATACCTCGAAAACTTACCTTTCCTGGGCATCTCGAAACTTGAAACTTAACCAACTGAGTCATCAGCCTCACCAGTTGATACGGGCAGATTCAATGGAATTTTTGCGGCAGCTTCCGGCAGACGTCAAATTCGATCTGGCAGTCGTCGATCCTCCAACTTACTCCAATAGCAAAAGCCGCACCGAGGATTGGAACACCCAACGAGATTACGTCGAACTCCTGAACTTGCTCCGAAATCATTTGGCTCCGGAAGCAATAGTTTTCTTTTCTACCAATTTCCGCCGGTTTCAATTCGACCCTTCGCAACTCAAGGATTACCAAGCACTGGAAATAAGCAAACAGACAGTGCCGCCGGACTTTCGAAACCGTCGCATTCATCGTTGCTGGCAACTCAGCACCGGCTGAAGGTTCACACAACAACCCGGTTGCAGCCAACTTTTTAGTGCTAAAAAGAGCTGCTTGCTGGAAAAATTGTGCCCAGAGAACTTACCGGGGGAGCACTCAGCTGTGAGGAAAAAATGCATCCGTTCTAACGATCATCCAGTCGAATGAATAACGCACGTTTCTGATCGGGTAGCGAGTAATCAAAACCACACTGCTGGAACACATTTTCAGAAGCAGTAATGGCCATCAGCTCACAAACCCCCTCCTGCCGAGCACGCAAAATGCAACGTTCGACAAGGCTTTTTCCAATCCCTCGATTTTGTTGAGACGGCGCAACAGCCAGACACTGGATTTCAGCCAATTTCGCCGAGTAGATTTCGATCGCACAAAAAGCCACGAGTTGTTGATCGCAGTCAGCCACAAATCCGTGTTCAAACAACTTTTGCAGTTCCTCCCTGGTGCGGGGCAACAATTGCCGGGCAACCACGAAGGGTCCAATTAATTCGAGAACACCAGGTAAATCCTTAATCTCCGCCGCGCGGAATGTGACCGGATAGGAAACCATGTTCGTTTTTTTGTCACCGGGTGGGATTTACCGGCAGAAAAACCGATCGCAAAGGATCATTCGATGCCACCGGTTGGTCTACGTCTTTTTTCGTTTCGTTTTCTGTCAGCTCGTCAACAACACCAACGGCGAATCAACCGCGCATAGAGCTCCGTCCCTTTTTGTAGCTGTTCCAATTCAATCCATTCGTCGTTGGTATGCGCCTGCCTGATGTCTCCGGGCCCTAGAACTGCCAGAAATTCCATCTCCTGGAGGACACATCCATCCGTTCCATAAGCGACCGTCTGCGGCCTGTCCGACTCGACAAATTCAAGTAGTTCCTGGATGAATCCGGAGCCCGGATCAACGTATAAAGGTCCGCCTTGCGTAACCACCTCCAACTCTATTCCAGCGCTCTCCGCTGCACGCCGGGCTCGACCAATGAGCACTTCCGGGTCCTGCCCCGGCATCGGACGAAAATAGATCGTGCAGACACTTTGTGGCGGTTTGATGTTGTGTGCTCGAGTGAAATCGTTGATTCCGATGTTCCAACTGACCGTCGGAGGATCAAACTCCTCGTTGCGCCATTGGGGATTCGACTCGCACATGTCGTGGATGTCTTTCATTTCCACCAGAAATGGAATCATCGCCAAGTTCGCATTCAGCCCGGCACTCGTACTGGAATGGGCTGCACAACCACGGGACGTTGCTTTTAACCCGCAGATCCCTTTGTGGGCATAGACCACCTCCAGCCGCGTGGGCTCCCCTATTACACCCCGGCATCCGGTGGCAACCATTTCGCGATAATACTCGGACTGCTTCGTTACTTCCTTGGCACCCGTGTACCCCACCTCTTCATCCGCCGTGCAGACAATGTAGAGTGGAGCCTGAAGCTCCTCGGTCGAAATTTCTTCGGCAGCCGCCAGCATGCAGGCAATCGAGCCCTTCATGTCACTACTGCCCCGACCGTAAAGTCGCCCATCCCGCACCGTGGGTGTGTACGGCCCCGGTTCGTCAACGTGCCAATCATCCGCAGGTACCACATCCGTGTGCCCGAAGTAGGCAAATCCCCCGGTACCGGGCCCCTTCTTGCCGACCACGCTAACCTTGGTCACGCCATCGGCATCCACGTACTGGACCCATTCGGTCGCGAATCCCAACTGCTGCAACACCTGGTTTATATGGGTTGCGATTGGCTCATTGGTCAAGCTGCTGGTCGACTCATATCGGATCAGCTCTTCGAGATATTTTTGCGCATCCATAACCTGTCGTTTCCTTTGCAAAGACAACTGACAAGAGATCCCCCGTACCGATTCACGGCTTTCAGTTCCACAGATGAGGTCATCAACATATTATCCCCAAACCATGACGTGGGAAATCCACCTTCACACACGCATGACATTTTTTTGTTTCATATCGGCCCTTGATTTTCCGTTGCATGTCCACTGCCTCCGGAACATCGCGGCCTTTCTCCCTTCTTCTTTTTCCAACTTCAGTCCGCATATCGGAAGCGGAGAAGATGGCAGCCCTCGGCGTCTTGTAGCCCCCTGTCACTCTCCTCCCATCAGCTTATTCGGGCTTCCGGCTGTTTCTGCTAGCCCGTGAACGATCGGGGTGATTGTTGCTGTGGATGCCCCCAGGAGCGGCTCGAATGAAACAATTCCTCTGTAGATGCCCTGGCCACCGCTAGCGGTCCCGACGATTCTGGCATCCGTCTAGTTAGCGGGCCTTGAATTTCACCTGATCATTCCTCACGGTTTTTCCAGGTCTATCAATCCGCAAATTTTTGCCAAGCATCTTCTTCGGTGATTCTTAAATGACTATCAAATTGGTCTCGTCACGACCCCGATATCCACAGTGAAGGATTTATTTTTTCTTGGGAGAACCGGATTATGCCCACCAAAGCGGCTCTGATCACTGGACTTTTCCTCATCACTATGACGTCTTTTTCCGAGGCTCAGAACCGGACGTATCAAAGACCTGCCAACCAAAATTCGTCAGCTTCGGCGGAGGCACAATTTGCTGAAAGGCAACGTACATTCAAGGCCATCGAGTCGCAAATTACGCACCGCATTCAACTGATAGAACGGCAATTGCAAAACGCTGAGAAACAATTGGATCAACAACTTTCCCAAGCACAGCGGATCCGGCAACTCGGCCTGCAGTCAAATGATAAACAAGTTCTGGACCGAGCCGAATCACTGGAGCGCCAAGCCTTGGCCCGTTATGAGCGAACCGTGAAGAACCTTGACCAGCTCAGCCATCAAATCGACAGAAAATCGCAAGCTCACGCACAAAGTCAAGTTCGCAGCAGTGCTCCGGTTCCCAGAAGAACTCAAACCCGCCCGGGTGTAAAGAACCCCATTCCGGAACAACGCCCACGGTCCAGAAGGTCCTTTTGGAATTTTGGAAGGCAAGCCAAAACGCCCGACACAAACGAACGTAAACGGGGGTTTTTCCAAGGTATCTACCGTCGTAAATGAACGACAGGATCGCTGGATGCCGCGCCAGCATCAGAGGCCTCGGTCCATTGCCTTTTCACCTTGTACATCATCTCGGCACGACCCGGTCTGAAAATGATCCAACTCGGGGACTTAAAACACTCCCCGTAACGAACATGGTACGTCGACTGCCGCACCACTCGGGTCGCGGAGAAGTTCACCTGATCACGTGAGGAGAGAACCTGTCCCCAAATCATTCGGGATAGCCATGCGGAGAAAAGACCGCCCGCTTGACAGGTACAGGAACCGAAGGGTTCAAAAGCACCTCTTCGGCAGTCGCGTCGACTTCCCAACAAACGGATTTTCTCGACTGAAATCTCCAAATCGAGACCCTGCCAACCCGTCGAGACTGAAATTTTGACCTACATTTGTTAAGATACTGGTCATGGAGAGGAATCCACCAATGAACATCCGGGCCGACGTCAACACCCGCTTCTTTCTGCGCTTCATCCTGATTGCAATCATCTGCATCGGGTTCTTTTTTTGGGCGTTGTATGATGGAATCGTTGCCTACCCCAATCAACTGACACGGATCCTCAAGTACAAAGATCTGGAAAAGTGGGTGCGCGTTACCTACAGGAAGAACAATAGCGGACAGACCGCGCAGAAGATCGAGGTGATCATCCGAGGCGGCGGCCAGGGTCAACAGAGCATCCGCAAAACAGCTTTGCAAACTTTCATCGGTAGGGTTCGGCAAATCGAGGACAACGGGCAGATTCGCGTCAAGGATTTTGATGACCAGTGGGAGACATTCGAGTACAACGACAAAACCACGATCATCGACCCCCAGGGGGAGAAGATCTCGATCGACGAGACGCTCGACTTAGTTGATACGTGGGAAACTGTTGCCAAAGAAAATAGCTGGCCGATCGAAAAGCCGGATGAAAACAAAGTGCTGGTGAAAACAGTAGAGGATATCAAGAATCGATACGATTGGAAAATCAAGTCCCAGTTTGTGATGATAGCGGTGGCCGCACCGGTCGGATTTTTCAGCCTGTGGGTCTACTTGGGATCCCGTGGCCGTTGGCTGGAAGCCGACAACTCCGGCATCACCTCAAGTTGGGGCCAGCAGTTCGCCTTCGACAACATTCTTACGCTGGACAAAAAACAGTGGAAGAATAAGGGCATTGCCAGGATCACTTACGATGCAGAAGGTCACACGAAAAAATTTGTCCTGGACAATTACAAATTTAATCGCTGGGCAGTTGATGATATCCTGCTCCGGGTTGAATCTCAAATTACTGACAATCAAATCATTGGTGGCTGCCCCGAACCCTTGGCACAAGAAAAACAGGAAGTCCTGGATTCCGGTGAAGTGGTTGAGGGCTAAACAAAGTCAGTAGCGCCCGGCCCTCCAGAAGCTCGGGAAGACCTCTCTAGTAGAATTTCAGTAATGGCTCTGAATCGGTGGTAAAGTCCGATTCAAAGGATGTGCCTGTGCCCACTGCTGTTCTCGGGCCACAGAGCAGCAGTCGACTAACTTCCGTACGGCAGAACCGTGATGGCCCGAAGCATGCTCTATCCTCTGATTTTTCAGCCTGTTTTTCGGCGTTACCTATGGGGTGGCAGGCGTTTGGAATCTGTCCTGGGAAAAAAGATCGGAGAGGGAAATGATTACGCCGAAAGCTGGGAAATTGTTGACCGTGGAGCGGATCAAAGTGTTGTCTTGCATGGCAAATTGGCGGGCTCCACCTTGAATGACCTTGTCACGGAATACGCAGTAGAACTCTTTGGAAAACAACACCCTTGGAAACAATTTCCACTTTTATTCAAATTTCTCGATGCGAATCGTTCGCTTTCCGTTCAAGTTCACCCCGACGATGCCCAGGCGGCACGACTTGATCCACCCGACTTGGGAAAAACTGAAGCGTGGTTCGTGTTGGAATCACAACCTGGCAGCAACGTGTATGCCGGTCTCCGGCCGGGAGTGGACCGGGAAATGCTCGCGCGGAAAATTGCGAATGGTGAAACGGAATCGTGCCTTCATCAGTTCCAGCCCCGGGTCGGAGACTGTATCTTCATTCCAGCGGGCACCGTCCATGCTCTGGGTGAGGGATTACTGGTTGCGGAAATCCAACAGGCCAGCGATACAACCTTTCGGCTCTACGACTGGGATCGCCGTGATGCCGATGGTCGATCAAGACAACTCCATATTCAAGAATCTCTGGAAATCGCCGACTACGAATCAGGCCCCGTCGGTCCGCAAACTCCGCTCCCTACGGACAACGCGGCGCGAGTTCGGCTGGTGACCTGTGATAAATTCGTACTTGAACGCTGGTCGTTGAGTGAATCAGGCACCATTCCCGCTGTCGACAGTTGTCACCTCCTGGCAATCCTATCCGGGAGCTTGGAAATTGAGCACGATTCAGTCCCGACCCCGCTGGGTGCCGGGCAAACCATGGTCATCCCGGCCAGTTGCGTCGGAACCCGTTTCACTCCCCTGCAACCCACCGTTCTCCTCGATATCTGGCTGCCCTGAGTCGGCAAATGTAAAGCTCGGAGTGTGCAGTCTCTGTCCCCTGCAGGAGACTCCTTGTCCACGCGCCAAGTTGATTCGCTACAATGGTGGCCACGTGCGCAGGTAAAAACACGCAAAGCGAGGCAGCCGTGAACGACCAAGACAGGCACCGTTGGAATCGCAAGTTTCTGCAAGGAGAACACGACTCAACCCAACCATCTTGTATTATTACGGGTATCGAACATTTCCTGCCCCGCCAGGGAAAAGCTCTGGATGTGGCTGGAGGTGCGGGACGACACTCCTTATGGCTTGCCCGGCACGGACTCACGGTAACACTGGTAGATATTTCGGACGAGGCGCTGCGGATTTCCCAGACGCGAGCCAAATCACTGGGAATCCAATTGCAAACCGTCCACCTGGACCTGGAGCAAGAACCGTTTCCCCCTGGCCCTTGGGACCTGATCCTGGGTGTTCACTATCTGGATCGCACTTTGTTTCCCAGATTTACCGAGGCATTGGCACCTGGTGGACTGCTGGTTTTTTTACAGCCTACTCAGAGCAATTTGCAGCGACACCAGCGCCCGTCGGCACGTTTCTTACTGGAAGATGGCGAGCTGCCTACACTTCTGCCAGGTCTCAGGATGCTGCATTACGAAGAAGGTTGGCTCGCGGATGGCAGGCACGAAGCCCTGGTGGTGGCACAAGCTCCGTCCGAAACATCCCGCGGTTCACAGTGATTTTCATGGCCTAAGATTTGTTTTATATTGGCACACCTCTATGGATCACGACTTCGTTGACAAAACTGTTCTGATCACTGGTGCTGCGGGCGACATCGGCCGCAGCCTGTGCCAACGTTTCTTGGCACTTCAAGCCAACGTCTATCAAACCGACATCCGTGAAACCGCCGCGCCGAATTTTACTTCCGGAGATGTCTCGGATCCGGATTTTGTGAAAGCCTGGATCAACGGCATTCTCAGTCAGACGGATCGAATTGACGTGCTCCTGAATGTCGCTGGCATCTGCCCCCGGACTCCGCTTGCCAATGTTGAAGCCGAAGAATGGGATCAGGTGCTACGCGTGAATTTGAGATCCACTTTTTTACTTAGCCAGATGGCCATCGCATCGATGATCACCCAAAAGTCCGGAGCCATTGTTAATTTTGCCTCCCTGGCTGGACAGGTAGGGGGAATTGCCGTGGGGGCCCATTACAGCGCCAGCAAAGCGGCTATCGGGGCGCTGACGAAGAGCCTGGCCCGCACCGGTGCACCACATGGAGTGCGCGTCAATGCAGTTGCTCCGGGTATCATCGATACGTCAATGACAACCGATGCGGGCCCTGAAAAAGTCAACCAGCTCATCCAATCCATCCCTATGGCTCGCCTGGGTGGGATTGACGAGGTGGTACAACCGATCGTATTCCTTGCCTCCAGTCAGGCCTCTTACATAACGGGCACAACACTGGACATTAACGGCGGAATCTACATGAATTGAGTGCTATGATCACAAAACTTGAACATATGGCGTTGAGTGTTTCCGACCTCCGGCAATCCATCAAGTTCTACACCGAAGTACTAGGCCTGGAACTTGTCAGAGAACTTGATTGTGGCCCGGAGACATCTTTAGGGACGGTCGTGGGCTTGCCAGGATGCCGGGCAAAGATCGCGCACCTCATGTGTGGTGAAACCATGTTGGAATTATTCGAGTACACGGATCCGCGCGGAGAGCCGGTACCTGGTGAACGGCGTCAGGCAGATCATGGGTTCATTCACATCGGATTTCAGTCGAACGACGTCCGTGGCGATTATCAGAGACTCGTCCAGCAAGGAGTTCAGTTTTTCTCCGAGCCAATTGAATTTCGACCCGCGGTGTGGATCGTCTACTTTCGTGGCCCCGACGGTGAAGTGGGTGAATTGCGCGAGACGCCGGGAGGAAAAACCAGCTCTTGAAAAAATTCGTTATTTCCGGAGATCCAGGCAATCCCGTCGATCTTTCTCTGCCGGAGAGCTAAGCCATGGCCCGGAAATTGTCTTGGCGACACTGGCATCACCACGCATCTCCAGATGAACCGGCCTGACTTTGGCCATAGACTCCTTGGTTGTCTTTTCAGAAAGCGAGTTCGCGTATGACATTGACACGTTCCCACACATTGAAACGTCAACAGTGCCTCATCCTATTGGTTCTCGTGTTCCAGGGCATATTCGCCTCTCACCATACAGCTTCCGGTGACGAGTCCGTGCCGACAGATCCCCGTCTTCGCTGGTGGAAGGGCAATATCCACACACACTCTTTCTGGAGTGACGGCAACGATTTTCCGGAAATGATTGCCGAGTGGTATCGAACCCGTGATTACAACTTTCTGGCGATCTCGGATCACAACGTGTTGAGTGAGGGTGAGCGTTGGATGAAATTGGAAGAAATTCTCAATCGTGGCGACCAGGACACTCTGCGGAAATACCGTAGCCGATTCGGGGGTGGTTGGGTGGAAACCCGTGGAACTCCCGAGTCTCCCGAATTCGAAGTTCGTCTCAAGCCGCTAAATGAGTTCCGGGCTCTGATCGAAGAGCGGGGCAAGTTTATCCTCGTCCAGGGAGAAGAAATCACCGATCGGATACTAGGCAAACCGGTCCATTTAAACGCAACCAATCTCAAGGAAGTAATCCAACCGCTGGGTGGTAGCAGTATTCGCGAAGGCGTTATCAATAATTTGCGCGCTGTCGAAGATCAAGCCAGACGTACGGGACGCGAGGTTCTGGTGCATCTCAATCACCCCAGCTTTTATTACACGTTTACCGCAGAAGATCTGGCAGCGGTCCTGGCGGAACGTTTCTTCGAGGTCTTCAATGGTCACCCGAGCGTGAACAACAGAGGAGATGAACATCACCCGTCCATTGATCGACTGTGGGATATTGCCAATACGATTCGTTTGGATACTTTACGTTCCCCACCCCTTTATGGAGTAGCGACCGACGATAGTCATGAGTACCACGGTCGACCCGGAAGTCGACCCGGACGAGGCTGGATCATGGTACAATCCCGCTACCTGACTCCCGAACACCTGATTCGTGCCATCAAAGCCGGTAACTTTTACGCCTCCAGCGGAGTGACGCTGAGCAAAATCCACTTCGACACTGAACGGGGAACTTTCCATGTTCATGTCTCGCCCGTCCAGGACGTGGACTACACCATCCAGTTTATCGGAACACTGAATGATTACGATCGGACGTCATCGCCACGTCTTGACCGGGAAGGAAAGGAAATTTCGACAACACGAGTTTATTCCGAAGACGTGGGCCGCGTCTTGCAAAGTACCCGCGGCATTCAGGCCAGTTACAAGTTGACGGGAAAAGAATTCTATGTGCGCGCCGTGGTCACTTCGAACCGGCCTCCTGAGGATCCAAGCTTCGATGGGCAACTTGAGCAGGCCTGGACGCAGCCGGTCGGCTGGAAGAGGGTACTGGCTCCTCCCCCGGCAGATTAAGTGCATCGGACAACGCCTGATGGCGTCAAGAAGCTGATGGGCGGCCTCATTTTTTAACAGATGAGCGAACAGACAAACCCCGGGAAAGGATCGTCCTTCCTGCCTGAACATATTTCATTCGGCAAATTGCTCACTGAAAATCCGTTCTTCAAGTGAGCGGTCTGGATCGAAGAGTATGGTCGAGGGTTCCGACTGGTCCTGCTTAATCGTGACGGAAACCAAGTCGCGCACCTCGAAGAAGTCTGCCGCAGCACCAACCGGACGCTTTTCGGGATCCAGGTTCACGAAGCTGACTTCAGCCGTGCAGGGAACTAAAGCGCCGTGCCATCGACGGGGACGGAAGGCACTGATCGGGGTCAACGCCAGCAGGTTCGATCCCAAGGGGATGATCGGTCCACGCGCAGACAAATTGTAAGCCGTACTACCCATCGGAGTGGAAAGCAGAAGTCCGTCACAGATAAGGTTGCCGATCCGCTCGATACCATTCACTTCGATACGTAAATTCGCAGTCTGATGGCTGTAGCGGAAAACCGACACTTCGTTAAACGCGATAGATTCACAAGTTTGACCATTCCGGGATTCTGCCATCATGCGTAATGGATAAACCACCTCGCGTTTGGCTTCGTTGACACGACGCTCGATATCTTCATCGCTGAACTCGTTCATCAAGAAACCGACGGTACCCCGATTCATGCCATACAGGGGCTTTTCCAACTCCCTGTATTCATGCAACAAATGCAGCAACAAACCATCCCCGCCCAAAACGATGATAACGTCAGCCCTTTCAACTTCAACAAAATCATATCGCTTCTGCAGACCGGCGAAGCTCTCTTGGGCTTGACCTGAACTGGATGCCACACAGGCAATTTTCATAGCGTCTCGCTTCTTCGAAGACGGTTGTCGGAAAACGAACGATTACAAAAAGAACGTGGGGATCCACACTTCACGTTTCATTCTTCTATCGTTCAGCCTTCTGTCAACCTCGGAAAGACAGAAACCACCTGAACAAAACAGGCCTCCTGTCCAATTTATACCGGTTGGACAACTGGCATTGATGACAATGACTGGAAGCGAGCGAACCGGTAAGACGGCTTCGACTCCGTCTCGACAACGAGTTCGTGTGGATGATTTCAACACGCACCGAATGGCTAAAATCGATTGATTCTTTCCTCACCTCCAGTTCCCGGTGGAGGTGGTAATACAAGTTGGCGTTCTGCCTGCGAGGACTGGAGTACTGCATACTCCTGGAGTAACTGGTGAGTCGTCGCCAGTTCTGGATGACTGGTCAGAACGGCGTACCGTGGATCGGACCTCACCACTGCATAGTTCTGTATCGTTTGCTGCAGTGCACGAATATCGGTTACCTCTTCCGAGTTCAGCACCTCCGACGGTGGAGACAAATAGACCGTCCAACGATCGTCCAGCAAACTCGATAGTTGCTGCCAGGAAACCAGCACCTGGCGGCGGATCGACAAGGCCCGCTGGACCTTCTGCTGCGAATCGAGCTGAGTTTGAGCTTGCCACCCCGAATCGGGCATGATCGTAGTCATTGCGTTTGTGGTTCTTGAATATTGCCTGAGTCGGTCAATCAACTGAATGGTGGAAACAGGCACCACCGCGGGGCCCGATGACTGCCCCGGGCCACGGTAATATTCCGCAGTTGCCAGCTGGTCGACCCGCAATACGGAACCGTCAAGTGAAACCCCTGCGAACAAACCGCGGCTACGAGAATATGAAAAAATACCGGCGTTTAATCGCGGATCGGTGGCCGCGGCCGCCTGACGACCCACCGGGCCGGCCGCGGCCGCCACGTCGACTCCGATCGTTATCTTTCCGTTCATCAATCCGTCAATGCTTTTGCGGTTCTTGAAAACCAGAATGACGTCAGTCGATTGGATCCCCACTTGCCATCCGACACTTCCACCGGTCAATGATACAAATTGCGGGGCTTGCCAGTTCGCCAGTTCATCTCGAATCAACACGACTCCTTTTCCATACCGAACACCAACCACAAACCCGCCTTTGACTACACCCGGAACGATGGCGATGCCTTGCGCGTCCTGCAACAACGCCTGGGGAATCTGCCTGGTAGGAAGCGCCATGATTTCGTCGAGTACACCGGTCGCCCTGTTGACGACAGCATCTTCACGAGTCTGCGCTGAAACAGGATACGACGGTATTACAATGAATATCCAACACAGCAGCAGTAACAATCGTGTTCGCGGGACCATCACGGAACTCCCTCGTAAAATGGGCCGTAGACGAGAAGCTGGCAAGCAGGTGCGAGTGCTGCGTGCCATCTCGGTAACTGCAGGAGTCATCGTTAGATTGCGGCGAGAATTTTAGGCAGAACTCCCACCTTCGGCAATGGCGATGAAGGAAACTTGCAGAAACGGACAGACGACAGGCCGGTAAACTGTGATGAAACCACCTCGACCAAAAAAGAAAACGGAAGACCTCTGCAGAAATATCTGTTCCATCCACGAAACGAACGGACCAAGGCCTTGAGCAACAATCACAAGACCAGCACCGGGCACTTGCTAGCACTCCGGGATAAGGTCTCCAATCCGATCGTTGCAGTGACTGGTAACCTGTTGAACTTTGCGTGCGATGCTCCGGTCCTTCAACTGTTACACCCGGGGAACAAGACCGTTGGTGGATGTACATTTATCAGAGTGCAAATCACTCCAATTCGTCAGGCACATCCGAGACGGCCTGGTGCCGGGGCTCTCGCAAACCGAATGTGAGTGTCCAGCCCAGGAATACCAAAGCTGAGATCGTCAAGAAAACCACTTCCAACCCGAGCCAATCAATGACGTATCCTGCGAAGGGAGAGAAAAATATGGGGGCTGCAATGCAGAGGCCCAGAGTACTGAGATACCGTGGGTGGTTCGTGGGATCGGCAAGTTCCAGCGTGTAATTCTGCAAAACCCTGAACACAATGGGGGTCAATCCGACCAACACAAAGACCAAGCAATAAAAACGGATAGCAACCTGTCCCCAATGTAAAAGCGCAATTGCTACAGCCGGGGCTACGGCGACCCCCAATAAAACGACTTTCAGAGCTGGTCGATTTCCATACCGGTCAGCAATTGCACCCACCGGAATGCTAAAGAGTCCTGTACCGATATTCTGAATAATCACCCACCACATCAGATTCGGTGTTTCCAATTCCATCCTCTGCAATCCAAGGTGCTGGTAGTGCGGAAACAACATCAGGGACGTTCCGAACAAACCCGCCACCAGTGCCAACCGACGGAAGCTCGAGTCATCCGCAATCACGCGATATGCATCCGCAAAATAGAAGATTGCGTGTTTGGCCGCAGCCTGCTGGAAGGAATCCCGACCTTCCCGTAGAAAAAGTACCGTCAGTGCAGCCGTTGCAAACAAGATCCCGGAAAAACCAAAGATCAAATCGAACCGCGTGCTGTGATCGTTAATCCAGCGAGACAACAGAAACCACGCACATCCGACCGCCGTCACGGCACCGATCGTGTTGGCCACCAGCAAAAGTCTGCCGCGACGTGTTGCTTCGACCAGTTTTCCCTGCAGTGTCGTTAACGCCAGCTGATTCACGCCAACACAAATAAAGAAAGCGGAATAAATTCCGAGAAACATCAAGGTTGCCGTCGCAGCATATTGCTCTGCGAATCCCGACACGAAAATCCCTGCCAACAACAAAAAACAAACCGACATCAGTCCCGTAGTGACCAACACAGCAAACTTTTTTTGTGGTAACAGCTTGACACGACGGGCAAGGAGCAGTGGCGGTACACTGTGGCCGAAACGATTCAACATTGGCAGGCACCCTCTGACCCAGCCGGCCCCGGAGATCGTGTCGACGACCGCGGGCATGATGATACTTTCCGTTTTGAAAATCCAACCTGTCCTCATCACAATCTGATAGATCGCGAGCACCGAAAAATTTACAGAGCTCCAGGACCGTCCCAGGTAAGAATCGGGACCAGATGTTTCGGAAGAGGACGTGAAATTGGAAGATTCCAATTCGGAGGAAGGAGAAATCAAGGAGGGCATCGAACCAGTATAGATGCGCGGCTAAATCCTTTCGAGCCACTATTCTAAGAATTGACTGAATATCCCTCGAAAGCCGCAAGATTTAGAACAGTACTTGTTCATCATCCTCGAAAGATGCCTTCGTGTATGGAGCACAAACCCCCTTCTTCTGGAAGCATCCTGGTGCGTCGTCTAGTGAAAATCGTCAACGGGTGCCGACGAGCCGGGTTGGGAAATCAGGTGGGACCTGAATGTCCCATGGCCAAAACCGGGGACGGGTCTTCCGCACCTGCCTCTCACGTGCCAGGAATCTGCGCAGAAGATGCAGGCCCGGGCCGCGTTACAACAGGACCGTCGCTGGAACGCCAGGCCTGCCACTGAACCTGTCAGCGCTTTGCTTCTCCTACCAGGTGGGGCAATTCCGGCAGTATTAGTTTTTCCATAGCCAAACGCACGGCAGCGGGAGAACCCGGCATCGTCAACAACACCTTGTTTCCCAGCAGGCCACCCGTCGCGCGACTCAGCATGGCAGCGGCTCCAATTTCCTGATAACTCAACCAGCGAAACAATTCGCCGTAGCCAGGCAGTGTTTTGGTAAGCATCTCCGTCACCGTTTCAAATGTCTGATCGCGCCGGGTGATCCCCGTGCCACCGGTCATCAAGATCGCATCGACACTCTCGCGCTGCGTGAGCTGGTTCAGTAACACGCGGATTCGCTGTGGATCGTCCGGCACAATTTCTCGGTCCAGCACGACATGTTCCGCTTGCGCCAACCACTGCAGTACTGTTTCTCCTCCGGTATCGTTCTCCAATGTGCGCGTGTCGCTCACCGTGATCAGGACACATCGGATGTGCTGAGGAGCTGATGATTTGTGTTCTTGAAGGCCCATGGTCAGTTTAATCCTCCGCATCTTCCCCGGACTGCAACAACCCGGTTGGCTTCTTCCATCGTGTTGACATCCCCGAGACCATGCATCAAAGCATCTGTAAAAAGGGCGTCATTTGGTTCTGGCCGCTAATACGGCTACCGCAATTCGGTCCTCCAGATTGGGCCTGAAAATAGTGAGCAACAACAAGGGTAGATACCAGGCCATGTACAAGCCACCCCCAAATCCGTGCCAGAACTGAGCAGCCAACATAACCGTTGCGGAACAACTGATGAGGGTTCCCAGATTTTTCTGTGCAGGCCAGAGTGCCATGGCCGCACTGATTGCAATAAAAGCTGCCAGGACGGGAATCCTGTAGACGCGATAAGGCCGATCCAAGCTATCCCAGAAACCTTCGAGACCTTCCATTCCTGGAATCCAAAGTCCAAACATGAGGCGAAATTGTTCAAAGAAATGGTGCACATCACTTGAAGTCAAAGCCAGAGATAAAATGACCAGCACCAAACTGAAAATCACCCCGGCGATCAAGCTTAGAAGTCCCCGGTGCCAGTAGAAACTCAGCCAGAGAGGCAATAAGAAGAATGGATAGTAGACAACTCCCATGGCCAGACCAAGAAACACTCCGGCAATCACGGGGCGACGGTAAAATACCACGGCCCAGATCAAAAGCGCCGCCGGTAAGATGTGATCCACGCGTCCCGTCATGAGGGCTGTGTAAGGCAAAAGCAGATAAAGTACCGCCGCCCCCATGCCAGACCGGATATTATCAAAATGCCGGCATCCAATGAAAATGATACCTGCCACAATGAAAAATTGCGAAAGAATGGCCATGAGTTTGGCAACGGCAACATACCTGGATTCCGCCCCGCCGTCATCGCTGTGCACCAGGACTGTGGGAATCGTCGGTAAAACATAGAGCAAGGGAAATCCCGGCCCATGTAGATGCAGACTGCTATCATTTTCCGGCGCTTCCTGTCGAGCCATGAGAAGATCGGCTCTTTGGGCACCCTTCAAATCATCTTCAGTCGGTTCTCCCGCAATCACATTCGCCATTAAGAATGCAAACAACGCACAACACACAAAGGTCAGTCCGCCCAAGGTAAGATTAGGGTCGAGTAATGGGCGTCTGACCATGACAGGATCAATCAGCAGGCGGAAGAGAAAACTTCCACCCACTGCAAACAACCAAATGTAGCCAAGACTTTCGCCGAAAGATTTCTCCTCTACGTTGTCATTCGTTCCCAAGGCACCACCGGTCCCTTTTTCTTTCACCTGTTCCTCTCCCGCGGACGGAGTGGCGGACTCCAAAACGGACACCTTGTCCGGAGGCCCATTTTCTTCTGTTTCTGTGCTTGGGTCCGTCTCGATTGAAATCTCGACCGGATCAGAAAGTCCCACCTCAACACTTTCTGTTTCCCGGGTTGCTTGCTGGATGGCGGCCTTCCTTGCGACCACACCAAAATGGATCAGCAGGAGACCAGGCGCAAGTAAGATCAAAAATATCAGGTCGAGGTTTCGCACACTCCAGAAGCGGTTGAACTTGAAGAACAGACCAATGATGATCAACGAGGACACATAGGCCCAGGTTGTGGGGTGAATTTCCTGATAGTGAAACAGTATTTCGCTCATGCGTCGGTATGTCGCTAGGAACGACGTGGAAACTTCCTGCCAGAAGTCGCCGAATGAAGTTCAACAAGCTGTTAGAATAAGCCGTCCAAACTGATTTGCAAGGACCGCTTGGAGGGATTTCGTACCTCACTTGTTTTCCCTGGCCCACGGGATCCATACATTCGGACTGTTTCCGTGACGCCCAATCGAAGACAGCGAGACCTCCCTTACATGAGTTGCCGTAGGGGTCCTAAACGTCACACGGTTCTCGGAGAAAACCGGGTGAACGGCAAAACACTTCTGCCGTACGACTAAATGCTGTCCGAGACGCTGACATGCAACAGGACAAACAGTTGAACACCCGGGTCAAAGGATCGTCGTGTTGACGGCTTGTCGAAGACATCTCCCCCACGTTACCATTTTGGAGTATGTCTGATTCCATGATGCAAGTACTCGAGTGGACTGGTCCCGGGAAGATGCGCATCCATGACGCGCCCAAGCCCACTCCAGATCCTGGCCAGATCCTGGTCCAGGTCGACGCGGTCGGAGTCTGCGGTTCTGAATTGGAAGCCTATACGGGCGCGTCCATTAACCGTTTCCCCCCCCTGGTCCTGGGACATGAATTGTGCGGACGAGTTGTCGAGGCGAACGAGTGCCAAAAACCCTGGGAGCCCGGTGCCCCCGTGGCACTTTACCCCATGGTGCCTTGTTTTGAATGCGAATTCTGCCTGAACGAAAATGCTCAGGTCTGTCCCCAAAGAAAGGTCTTCAGCATTCATTTGCCCGGCGCAAACGCCCAGTTCATGGCAGTCGACGAGCGAATTGCGTACGAGATTCCGGAAACTCTACTGGGACCGGCCGGTTCGCTCGTAGAACCCTTCGGAACCTCCATTCAGTCCGTGAAATTCACTTGCCTCGATTCGGAATCTTCGCTTTTGGAAAACATTGCCCGATCCCTCGTCGTCATCGGTGCCGGACCAATCGGTTTGCTGGCCATGGTGTATGCCCTCTACCGGGGTGTTTCACGAGTTGTAGCCGTCGATTTGGTAGAATCAAGACTAGACGTGGCCCGCAGTCTGGGTGTGACAGACTGCATCTGTACGCGTGGACTGAATCCTGAACAAGTCGGTCAAATTGTACGAGAGATTCTCGGGGAGCGAAAAGCCGAAACCGTGATTGAGGCGGTCGGTCTGGAAGTCACGCGTCAAATGGCAATCGCTTCCGTCGGTCAGTTAGGTAGGATCGGTTGGCTTGGCCTGCATACCGCGGTCACCTCGGCTGACTTCAGCCACATGGTCCGCCAGCAAGTGACATCTGTCGGTACGTACTCGGCTCGTCCCAGCGATGTGCGCGACGCCATTGAAGCCTTGTCAGACGGTGCACTGCGACATTTGGACTGGATCCAAAGCTACCCCCTCACCGAGGGGGCGGATGTCTATCGAATGCTAGTGGAGAGCCCTGATCAAGTGACGAAGGCCGTGTTGCGACCATGAGATTCGTTCCAGGGAACTCCTTTACTTTCCAACCCAAGTGCCCTGTGACCAATCGGCTGTCCGGTTCGATCGGCCAGTGACACAAATCTTCCGGAAAGGAACATGTCGGGCATGAAAACCCTCACGAAAGAAATCTGGATGGAGATTCCCGAACGCAGGGCAATCGTTTCTATCCACCGTGAAGTCGAACATCTGGTCAAAGGGAGCGGAATACAGGAGGGTCTGGCCCTGATTAACGCAATGCACATCACAGCATCCGTGTTCATCAATGACAATGAATCGGGATTGCATCACGACTATGAACTGTGGCTGGAAAAGTTGGCACCGTTTGATGCCTCTCCTGACCGCTACCGCCACAATCGTACGGGCGAAGACAACGCCGACGCTCATTTGAAGCGTCAGGTCATGGGCCGTGAAGTCGTCGTTGCGATTACCGGTGGTGTTCTGCACCTGGGTCCCTGGGAACATCTTTTTTATTACGAATTCGACGGTCGTCGCCGCAAACGGCTGCTCGTCAAGCTCATCGGAGATTGATACTTTTGCGATCTACTCAATGTACTGGACTACCAAAGGCGAATGCCAACTTCGCAAACACAAAGGCCAGCCCCACGGATATCACCGGTGCTGCACTACCGCAACAACAGGCAATAACTGGTCATTGGATGACGAGAATCAACTCGAATTTTCACCGTAGAGTTTGCCCGCTCGAAAAGCATCGGCCATGGCTTTGGGCACCTCGGATTCAGCCCGGATGAGCTGAGCACGATTAGCAGCCACTTTGGCTTTCATCTCTTGCTCTTGGGCAATGGCTTCGGCGCGCCGTTGCTCTGCCATCGCGCGAGCCCGGCGCGTATCGGCCTCCGCCTGATCTGCTTGCAGTCGAGCTCCAATGTTCTCACCCACGTCGATGTCGGCGATGTCAATAGACACGATCGCAAAGGCCGTTTGTGCATCCAACCCGCGTTCCAGGACCGCCTTCGAGATCATATCGGGGTTTTCGAGCACGGCCAGGTGCGAATCTGAGGAACCGATGGACGAAATAATACTTTCACCGACACGGGCGATCACCGTTTCTTCCGTAGCTCCCCCGATCAATTGGATCAGGTTTGTACGCACGGTGACTCGGGCGCGAATTTTCAGTTCTACACCATTCTTAGCAATCGCGCTGAGCGTAGTTTTTCCACTGCGATGCGGATCCGGACAATCAATGACTTTCGGATTGACGCTAGTCTGGACGGCATCCAATACATCGCGGCCGGCGAGATCGATGGCGGCCGCGCGATCAAAGTCGAGGTCGATACCGGCGCGATTAGCAGCAATGATCGAGTGGATGACGTCCATCACATTACCACCGGCCAAGTAATGAGCTTCGACACGCTGCGTGCTGGTCCCATGTTGACGACTTATGTCCAAACCGGACTGAGCCGCCATGATTTTCGCACGCACGACGACGCGAGGGTTTACTTTACAAAATCCCATTCTAACGAGATGTACCAAGGATACATCCGCATCAGCCATGTAGGCCTGAAGCCAAAGATTGCCATAAATCAGGGCGAGAATGGCGCCAACTCCAATACCCAAACCGACCAAGACACAAAACCCGAGTAACACCGACTGCAATGACTGTGCAAGAATAGGACAACCGCAGCTCAGCAGATCGAACATGACTCAATATTCCTTGCACCTGAATTGGCTGCCGCGCCAATACACAGAATTGGGTACCACGACGACTAAAAAGAAGCTCCACCGCAACGCGCCGGTATTTTAACCCATCCTACAGCACCGTAAAAGCGGGCCTGCCGGCAGACTGAAGCCGCAGTTCAAAAACCGTCCAACTCGCATTCCTACTGCAAGAGCCGGGATGCTCTTTCCGCTGCTTTCCCTGGAAACCAACCCGTCTTCGCATGCGAAAAATCGGGCCAAAGGCTGCCGAATCCAGATTGCCGGTTCCATCGGATCAGGAACGATGTCACCTCCAACCATGCCAGGCTGAAAGCATCCTTTCCAGTATTTTTTTTGCCCAGCAAGGCTGCTGCTATCGCAAATCTGTTATCCCGTTAAAATCTAGTGTCGGCTGCGGTTCAGGGTTAGGACCTGGAGAGAGGGTCGCTACCCATTTTTTCCACAATTGTCAGAGTGGTTTGATGTTTGACTTGAAAATTGGTGTCCAGCTCTCCAGCCTGAGGCTGCCTTTTCAAAAATCGCTGCGAGCAGCGTCCGAAATGGGAGCCGGGGCGGTGGAAATCGATGGTCGGTACGGACTCAAACCTGCCGAAATGAGCCGGACTGGTATTCGACATTTGAAGAAAATTCTGGACACTTCAAACTTGCGAGTTTGCGCCATCGGTTTTCGTACTCGGCGCGGCTACAACGTGCTGGAGGATCTGGATGCTCGGGTCGAAGCAACCAAACAGGCCATGAGCCTTGGTTATCAACTGGGTGCATTGGTCGTCGTAAATCAGATCGGTCATGTAGCCGCCGATAAGGATGACCAGTCTCGACAACTGCTGATCGAGGTCCTGACGGAGTTGGGAAAACACGGGCAGAAGACCGGAACATTCCTGGCCGCTGAAACAGGCAACGAGAGTGGTGCTGAACTGGCGGACCTGGTGACCGATCTTCCCGAAGGAAGTCTGGCGGTTGCGCTCAACCCCGGAAACCTGGTCATTCACGGATTTTCAGCCAGCGAGGCTGCGCGGGATTTGGGAAATCACATCCAGTATGTCCGCGCTAAAGACGGCATGCGCGATCTGGCACAGGGTCGCGGACTGGAGGTAGCGTTGGGGCGTGGTACGGTGGACTGGCCGGAAATCATGGGCCTACTCGAAGACCACAATTATCGCGGGTATTTCACACTGGAACGTGAACAGTCAAACGACCCTCTCGGCGAGATTTCAGCAGGCGTGAAGTACTTACGCAACTTGTAACCCGGACTTCACTGCTTGCTCCGTTTGACCCCTTCCCCCCTTTCGCAAAACGTCAGTTGGCCTGGTCTGCAGTGGGTCGCGTGGCGACGCGACCGAGTTGTCCTCCTTCGTAGACACTGAATTCAGCCCAGACTGGCATGTGGTCCGATATTTCAATCGCCTCGGCCTGCGTCAGGTTGAACTCGTACATCGTGTCAAAGATTCCAAAGCGCCCCAAAAACTCGTTTGTCGACTGGCCGTGAAAAAGGATATTGTCGTAGGATTTTGTTTTTCGGGTGTTCGTGGCCTGACCCTGGACAACACAGGTCATTCCGGAAATCTGTCCAAGTTCTCCCAGGTGTTTGTAGTTGACATTCAAATCTCCCAGGACGATCACGTCGTCTTCACCTCGCCCATCCTGAAGCACCGCCCGGTAGACATCGTCCAGAGCATTTAGTTCCTCTCGGGTTTCGTCAGGATCCGTGTGCACGTTGACTAACGAAAACGTAAATGCGTCTGCCTCCGGTGGTCCACGTACGCGAAACCATCCCACCAAGGGCTCTCGATGCAGTATATCATCCGGATCGTAAACGGTATAAAGTTCGTTTCGCGCGACCTCGATCGTTTCCAGGTCAAAGATGTAAGCATATTGTTCTTTACTGATAGAGCGTCCCAGACGAGGGCCGATAACGTAATCGTAGCGACGCCCGGTGCTGTTGATCGATTCGACAAATCTCGGGATGACGTCGGGCGACTTGGAGCGAACTTCCTGAACCGCCAGAACATCAAAGCGGCGGGCAATATTGGCCAGGCGTTCCATCACGTGCGCCTTACCCGTTTTCTTGGATCCAAAGACTTGGATATTAAAGGTTGCAATTCGAATGGATTTGCCCGTCCGAACCGACGTCGGGATTTCAGCAGTTGTTGGTCGTCGATCCGTTGACCGGCTGTTGCCGATTTTTGACCGAACGTGAAGTTTGTCGAGTCCTTCAATCTCGACTTTGTCGTAAAGAGACCAGCCAGCAAACGTGGCCGCAATAACCAACAGGAGGAAAAAGTTTTTTTTCACCGTGTCCCTCTTTGGGCTGACAAAGTGCAGGGCTACAAATCCATTGACATCCGACTTGAAAAAAGGGGGGCGGAAGAATAGCTCAGACCCAGATTGCATATCCAGGCCAGTTGGTGCCGGCAGAAAGGTCCTTTTTAGAAAGATGGCTCGCCATCCAAGTCTTCCCGGCGGGGTCAGACGCTAGCAGAAAGTCCGCCCACTCTGAAACAACCCATGAAGGCCCGTTTCTCAATCCAACAAGGACCCCATCTGCCCCAGGCTGAACCGTCAAGTTCCAGGCAACCCCTGTGCCGGCTGAAATCGCACGGCTCGAGTTGTGCGTTAACGGCGCCGCAAACCCGAGTTATTTTCATGCTCCTGCCGGGTCGACAACTTGTTTCCCGTGGACGGTCGAATAAACTACGTTTGGCGCAGCGCCCGGACGGTTGCAAGTGGGTCTCGCCGCTACTCCACGACTACAGTCGTCTCCTCACCCCAACGATCCGTGAACGAATCTGTCTCAAATACAGGGCCTCAGAATCCACGCCTCGCGTCCCTTGACGCATTGCGCGGATTCGACATGTTCTGGATTGTGGGTGGAAACCGGTGCCTCAGAGCAGTCGCCGATTGTATTTACGCCGACATTCCTGCCTGGCTGATCTACCACCTCCAACATCCGGACTGGATTGGATTCTCCGCTTGGGACCTGGTCATGCCCCTGTTCTTGTTCATCGTCGGAGTCGTCATGCCTTTTTCTTTCGCACGACGCATCGAGCGCGGCGAGAGACGGGCACAACTCTACGAGAAGTTGATTAGAAGGACGCTGCTGTTGTTTGTGCTGGGAATGGCCGCCCAAGGCCATCTGCTGGACTTCAAGATTTCTACGCTTCATATTTTCTGCAATACATTGCAGGCCATTGCCGCCGGTTACCTCATCGCCGGGGTGACCATGATCAATCTGCCGGTCCTGGGTCAGGCGATGACTTGTGCCACGCTGTTAATTACCTATTGGCTACTCATGATCTTGGTGCCGGTCCCGGGGCACGGCGCGGGCGTTATCGAACCAAATGCAAACTTGGCGCTCGCTGTCGACGAATTCGTACTGGGACGATTTCGAGACGGAACCAACTATACCTGGATCCTGACCAGCATGGGATTTGGGGCTACCGTACTGATAGGCGTCCTGGCGGGTCACGGCTTGCGTTCCGGAGCAAGACCAAGCACTAAACTTCAGGGCCTTGTCGTAACCGGTCTCCTCTGCCTGGCTACGGGTTGGGTTTGGTCAGAATGGATCGGCTTCCCGATGATCAAACACATCTGGACGAGTTCGATGGCGTTGTGGGCCGGAGGTTGGAGTCTGCTGTTGCTGGCTTTCTTCTATGGACTGATTGACGTGGTACGAATCGACCGATGGGCATTCCCGCTGGTGGTGATTGGCACCAACGCGATTGCCATTTACCTGGCGGTGCACTTCATTCCCTTTCGAGAAATCGCCAAAACATTTGTGGGAGGCCTCGCCCGGCACTGTGACAGTTTTTGTACGGACTTGGGAGCGGTGCTGGTTGCATTCGCCACCCTACTTCTGGTCTGGATGATCCTGTACCACATGTACCGCCGAAAGATTTTTTTAAGGATCTGAGCATGCCATTCCGTTGCCTGTCAGGTTTCGTTATCCTGGGTTCCTCCGGTTTATGAGACATTCACGTGGCGCGCGGCGACCTCGCGCACTGTTTGAGGCTTTGTGTCGATGCGGTTAGTGCTTGCCATCATTCGTCCAACCAAATTGAGCGCCGTGAAAGAAGCGCTTTCCAAAGTTGGCGTCCAACGCATGACCGTCTGTGACGCACAAGGCTTTGGACGACAACGTGGTCAAACCGCCATGTATCGTGGTAACGAATACAAAACCAACCTACTAAGAAAGATTGTTCTGGAGATCGTTGTCAATGAAGACTTTTTAGAGCGAACGATTGACACGATCGTCGGCATTGCACGCTCGGGGCCCGTCGGTGACATCGGGGATGGCAAAGTGTTCGTTTTGCCACTTGTTGAAGCGATTTCTCTGAGCGACGGTAGTCACGGACCATCTGCAGTCAACTGATGGCTTGTTCGATGAGAATACTCTTTCTCACCAGGGACCTGATCTTCCCTTCTCAAATCGCCGGGATGATCCGGCAGAAAGCGGGTGAATTGAAAGTCGTTGCCCGCGAGGAGCAACTCTTGCAGGAAGCGTCCCAGAACTCGGTAGCCTTGGTCATTCTGGACTTAAGCACTCCGGGGTTGAATCCAGGACATCTGCTACCCGCCTTGCGAAAACAAAATTCTGACATCGGCCCGATTGTGGCGTTCGGGCCACATGTCCAGGAAGGCCGATTAACAGCCGCCCGACAAGCAGGCTGCGACGAGGTTCTTAGCCAGGGCGAGTTTCGTCATTGTGTCGGGTCATTGCTAGATCAGCACTGCGGATAAGGCTGAATCCGCAGGACCGGTCGTGCACCTTCCAGGTGGACCCGCTTGGTCCCAGGGGTCGCCAGACGAGCAGCCACAACTTGTTCCTGCCGGATTCCCTGTTTCAAACTCTTGAACGGGACAACCCAGATGAAACCGGGTGGGAAAAGCGTCAGGGCTGCCGACGATCGTCCGTCTGTAGTTCTTTCTCGGCCTGGTACTTCTGCATGGCTGCCGCTTCACGGGCCAACATGAATTCCGGACCGGGTGCGAAGTATTGAATGTCGTCGCTCAGGTAATGAGGACTTGGCAGTGTTTGACCCCCAATATCGACTTGGCAGCCAGTGGCTGCCATTGACACCACCAGTAACGACCCACAGAGCCAGCGACTTGCGATGTGCGGAATGCTACCTGGCTTCATCGATTCTAGCCTCCGAGTCTTGTGAGAAGAAAGTGGTCAGTTCCCTCCGGGATCTGACCGGCGCAATCGTCACCACGGTTATCGTCCGATTCTTCTGCCTATCTTGCATGTTTTTTAAAAAGTCGTCCTCACCACCAAGCGGCAGTTTCCAGTCCTCCCCGGGTACTTGGAGAATGGCTCATGCACTCAATCCGGCTGACAGAAAAACAAAACGAGGCAGCCAAATCAGCTCTAAATGCTGCTTTTAACTGACCTTTGGGCACCCGCCACTGACAAGCCGTTGCGGCGTTCATCGTCGATCTCAGTGGTCGGCACCAACAGTCAGGCACCCAACAGACCAATTAGATAGAGTGCCCAATCTGTGGAAACGGGCTAAAATGTATTAAGCAAAGAACTCGCTCTGCTAGCGGCAAGGCTTGATCCTAACGAGCCCGGCCGTTGGTTGGCTGAGACCGACTGTCAGCAACAGAGGGGCTTCACAACATGTGTGACTTCCGCGGATCCCCAGTTAAGTTCATTCAGGACGCTCAACGAGCGAGACGCCTGATTTTCGCGCTGTCGATCTTGCTTTCACTCTCAAACTCCGCCATCGCACAGCTAGGAGGAACCCAAGCGGTTCCTGGACCTCAATACTATGCGTCGTTTCCTGCGTACTTCGAAGGAGACTATGCAGATGCTTTACGTGTTTTTCGCGCCGCAGCACGAACAGGCGTGGTTAGCATCCAAGGTCGTTGGGTCGACGCCATCTGCTACCACACAATGGTTGGCGAGTGTTACTATCACCTGGGAGACTTGCCATCGGCGCTTGAGCAATACGATTCGGCCATACGTGTGTTTCTCTCACAACAGGGGTGGCTGTTACGTGTTAAATTCCCTCCTCAGATTTCGCCGCACGGGGTTCGCACTCCACGGATCACATGGGGTCGCTCGAACCGCCGCTCCATCCTGGGGAAAATCCCCAACAAAATGTTGAGCCTGCAGGGTCGTTTTGACAACGAGCGGGTCGCACAACAGGGTGGCGTGATTGCACTACCCAAAATGGAACCCCTGGGGGTGCCCGAAATTCTCCGCTGCATGGCCTTGGCAACACGCCGCAGAACCGAATTAATGGGACCCGCAAGTCGGCACGACAAAATGACGGCTCAACTGGTTCAGGCATTGGAAGTACGGCCCGTCCAGGCGAATCACTGGTCGCAGGGTTGGATTGATGCATTGTTAGGGGTGGCCTATGTCAGCATCGGCAAGGATGACCAGGCACAAACACATTTGAACAGAGCAATTGTCCTGTCGGGGCAGTATGATCACATTTTGACACCCACGGTCCTGTTGGAACTCGGAAAACTAGCCTTCGAACACCAACAATACGAATCGGCCGCCAACTACTTTCTCGAAGCGACTTATATCGCTGAAGCTTTCGATCAAGCGGACGTCATGAGCGAAGCTTTTCACAAGGGAGTTCTTTGCTTCTTTGTCACGGAACAGAATGGCATCTATCCGCCCCTCTCTCCAGCCATCGCCTGGGCCAAGCGGCATGATTTCCACGCGTTGCAGGCTTCGTTGCTGATTCTTGCAGCCGAAAATTTCGTTCGTGTTGGAGACACATTGAGCGCTGCAACTCTTCTGCGCGAAGCCAACGGGGTCATCGCCCGACGTGACATGCGCAGGGGCCGCATCGCAGCGCGCTTGCAATATCAACAGGCGGTTACCCAATTCGCGTCAAAAAACGGTTCCAAAGGCAATACCGCTCTTTTGGCAGCACTGACACATCAACAGCAATTTTCCTTGAGGCTCTTTCAGATTGCTCTGATCGACAATTTTTTTCTAGAAGGATCCCTCACGCCACGAGTCAGCGCTGACCTGTTTAAAGAGGTTTTGCGCGAGCCGACTGTTGCGGATTGGAAGCTGGATCCCCTCGACACATTGACGGCATCCGTTTCGCCTAACTTCTCGGCCTGGACCCATTGGTACCAGATTGCCCAGGACAACAAGCAACACGAGCAGGCCATGGAGATCGCTGACCGCATTCGAAGACGGCGGTTTTATGCCTCTTTACCTTGGGGCGGCCGGTTGTTGGCCTTGCGCTGGGTATTGGAAGCACCGGCGGAACAGCTGGGTAAACAAGCTCAACTGCAACGTCAGGATCTGATGGCCAAATACCCTGATTACCAACAACTGTCGGAACTGGCCGCACAGCAACGTGCGAAGATAGAGCAGACTTCATTGGATCCGGCCAGCACCGAAGACGCCGCGAAATTGAAGAAGCAATTCGAAGGCCTGGCCCGAACCAGTTCCAAGCAGGAGCTGATGCTGCGGAATTTGGCCGTCAGACGAGAACCATCAGAATTTTCCTTTCCTCCCCTGAAGTCAATAACGTCCATTCAACAAGGATTACAAGATGGGCAGGTGGTGTTGGCATTTTTCTCCGTAGGCAAGCAACTCGACGCCTATTCCGTGTCCAAGGAAAAGTACAGTCGGTGGACAATCAAATCCCCGCCCAAAGTTCGCCGGCTGACAGCCAATCTCTTGCGCCAGATGGGAAACTTCGACAAAAACGGCCAGTTGACCATAGATCAATTGAGTGATGACAACTGGAAACAGACGGCCGCAAAACTCCTGAAAGTGCTCATTCCAGGTGTCTCCGCAAGCGTGTGGGACGACTACAAGGAACTGATCATCGTGCCCGATGATTTTCTGTGGTACTTGCCGTTCGAAGCCCTGCAAGTCGAACAGGAAGATGAGTTGCGCTCCTTGATTTCCAAGGTGCGCATCCGGTACGTACCCACGCTTTCCCTGGTCCATCCCCTCGAGTCCACACCCCGTCCGGTCCGCAACTTCGCAGTGCTGACGGGCAAGTTGGACGGTCGCGAGCAGGATGAACTTGGTACTCAAATTGCTGAAGAAATCATGGCGTCCAGCCGCGGAGCCTTCCAAGTGGACCCCACCAATTCCATCCCTTCCCGCTACTCGGCTCCCTTCTGGGAACAGCTGCTGGTACTCAAGGACATCGACACTCAAAAACAGCTTCCCTATGACTGGGCGCCGGTTCACAAGGATCGGATCAAGTCAAACAACACGTTGCGCAGCTGGTTCAAATTACCCTGGGGAGCACCCGAACGGATCATCATGCCCGGTTACCACACTGCTGCTGAAGACGCATTCAAGCGACAAAGAAAAGCGGACGGTAGCGAGGTATTCCTGGCGGTTTGCGGAATGATGTCTACAGGAGCCAAGACCATACTCCTCAGCCGATGGCGCACGGGTGGACAGACGGCGTACGACCTCGTACGTGAATTCGTACAGGAGTTGCCCTTTACCAGTGCCTCCGACGCCTGGCAGAGAAGTGTCCAATTAACCATGCACAACGAAATTGATCCCTCCGTTGAGCCACGAATCCGCTGGAAACAAGGACAGGAGTTATTGTCGAGCCACCCCCCTTTCTTCTGGGCGGGTCCCATGTTGATCGATACAGGAAGAGAGATCCCCGTTCAAGACGGTCGGCGTAACGAGGATGTTCAACCGGTGAAACACGTAGCGCCGAAATAGTGTGCGAGGTATTTCCAAAAGCGCCTGCGTCTGTTTCGCCTCCCTCAGAGACAACCTCAAGCCAGACAAGCCTCCCGTCACTGGTTTAGAGATCACTTGGTGTACGTTTCCAACCCCTCTTTCGAATCCCTACCCATAAGCAGCCTCGTAGCAACCAGGGCCTCGGGCAACCTCGACTCCGCAAAAATCGAACGTGTCCCGGTTATCCAAACCGTCCGGTTAAAGTCCTCATCGTCACCGGCAGCAGATCAACCGGGGATGGACCACGCACCCAGAACTACCAGTTCCGGTCATGGAGCGGCTTGACGAGGATTTGAGCCCTTTCGCCGGTCCACCCGCTCGTCAGCGTGCGAGGTGCTTGAAGTTGTCCGGACCGCGTGACAACTGACCCGCAAAACCCGTTGTCACCGCACCGACACAACCCATTCGATTGAAGTGTTTTGCAGCACACCGATCAGGACGATTCGAATGTACCGTGGCTGCCATCCTCTGGTAAAACGGTGCCAATTTTCCGGCATAAACATCGATTCTATCTTTGATCTTCGCAAAATTAGCGAAACCCCGCGCCGAGCGTCGGGTTTCAAATCGTGGACGAAGAATCTTCCCGGTGAAGCCCCGACCAGTGGGAGAGGACCGTCTGAATTCTGTCCGTTCAAGTCAGGGTTCACTCATGGGACTTCGCCGTTACTGTCGGAGCAACAACTGACGTCGCTTTGGTCGAAACCACGACCTGGAAACCCAAATTATCCCTGGAAATGCAGTTATCTCCTCTTTCCCTGCCTCTGTCTGCTAAAATTCGTTGCAACGCAGTCGCAAAGGCAGGTAAGACCCCGAAAGGGAAGGTCGGCACAATGTATACCGTAGAATACCATTCAACCGTGTCCTACAATTCCCTGGCACCACGATTTGCATTACAACATCGCTCGCCCCGGGCCTTGGTCCTCAGTGTTTTTAAAATGCCGCAGATAACTGGCGAAAACAGCCGGTCGAATCATCCGCGACAGCCGAAAACGTTGATCTTCGCGCAAAAGGTTTTGAGAATGGCTCCGTTCACCTTGTTCCTGTTGGCATGCAGTCTTGCAAGCCAGCTCCAAGGTGCCACGCCATCACCACAGGAGACAGCCGTTCAAGTCGACCAGTTCCTCATGCAGGAGTTGTTCAAAGATGTTTCGCCGGGAGAGTTGGCCGATACGACCGACGACCAGACTTTCTTGCGGCGAGTCTGGTTAGATCTGGCCGGCCAGCTTCCGCCACCCGAACAAGTGATCTTGTTCGTTCTGGACAAAGACCCGACAAAACGGGAGCAGTTGGTTGACACTTTGCTTTCCGATCAACGTTTCGGAAACAATTGGGCGAGTTACTGGCGTGACGTCATTCTGTATCGTCGAACTGAGGAACGGGCAATCTTCTCCGCTCAGGCGTTAACCGACTACCTCAGCGACCACTTGAATGCGAACACTCCCTGGGACCAGGTTACCAGCGAATTTGTCACAGCGACCGGCAATGTCCGGGAGAACGGGAGTGCTGCCGTCATCATGGCCCAGGGAGGACGTCCCGAGGAGACCGCCGCCGAGCTGACTCGAATTTTCATGGGTATTCAAATTCAGTGCGCTCAGTGTCATGACCATCCTTACGATCGCTGGAGACGTGAACAATTTCATGAGTTGGCGGCTTTTTTTCCCCGCGTGGCAGTCCGGCCCGACCGATCTGCAATGCAGCGAACGTTTGTCGTCGTGGCAAATGATCGTCCAGCACGCAGAAAGAGAAAGCAAAACAATAACAACCGCAGGAGGGGAACCCCCGAGCATCACATGCCGGATCTGGATAATCCGTCAGCGGAAGGCACCCTGATGGTGCCAGCCCTGTTCACGACAGGACAACGACTCGAACTCGACGTCACGGATGCCGAGCGTCGGGCGGCCTTGGCGGCCTGGATGACTTCTCCCGAGAATGAGTGGTTTTCCAAAGCCCTGGTCAACCGCGTGTGGTCCGAAATGGTGGGCGAGGGATTTCGCGAACCGATCGATGACCTCGGACCTGACCGAGAAACGAGAGCACCTCAAACTTTTGACTTTCTCTCACGGGCGTTTACCCAGAGTGGATACGATATCAAATGGTTGTTCAAAACGATCACCGCAACCCAGGCCTATCAGCGCCAGAGCCGGGCACGACAAAACGCCGCAGAAGTTCCCTTTGCAGCCAACCGGCCGCGACGCTTACGGGCCGATACCTTATTTGACACTCTTCTGACCGTTCTGAATGTCACCGAGCAAAGCCTCGGGGGCCGACGAAACCCTGCCCGGAGAGGCAGGGGGCGCAACGGACCGCGTGCAGTCTTCAACAAGTTGTTCGAATACGATCCAAGCGAACCGCAAGCCAGTGTAACCGGTTCGATTCCGCAAGCGTTGGCTCTCATGAACTCGGCCGCCATTCATCGTTCAGCCCGCAGCGGGCGCGACGGAGGTCTGGCATCCCTACTCCAAAATATTCCCGACAATCAGGACCTTCTGACAGAAATTTACTTGAAATGCTTGGCCCGTGAGCCAAGCCCACATGAACAAACCACTTGCCTGTTGCACATCAAACAAACACAAAATCCGCTGCAAGCCTTTGAAGATATTTTGTGGGCACTGATCAACTCGGCTGAATTTCAGTACCGCACGTGATACCTCCCGGAGAGCGGGCGAAATTTTTGAAACGTGATTCGCAAACAGCCCATGAACCATCATGTTCCGATAACCGGTCACACAGCCTTGATCAATAACATTATCAACCAGCCGAACACCACCGCAACACGTGTGGTGTCGTCGGTCATTAGCAATTCAATGTTCCTTAGCGATTCGTCGTTACCTGTCAGTTCGGCGTTCGACATGTTCTCGTCGAATCTGACCGTAGACACAAATGACATGTTCATTTCCTGAATATCTTGTGGAGATGCCCCGATGCCGACCGAAATTCACCATCTGGTTGATTTAAGTCTCCAACGCCACCGAGTCTCCCGCCGACGTGATTTTTTGCGGGCCGTTTCAGCGTCTGCAATCGCAGCAGGGTCGCTCAGCTGGCGCGAGCGCATGACTGCCGAAGCAGCTCGTCTGCGACAACAGGGCCGAGCCTGCATTCTATTGTGGATGAGAGGCGGCCCAAGCCAGTTTGAAACGTTCAGCCCTCAGCCAGATCACCCGCACGGCGGGGAAACCCGGGCCATTTCAACCTCTGTTCCCGGAATCCAGATTGCTGAATACCTTCCAGAAACCGCCCGCAGTATGCAGGAAATCTGTCTGATCAGATCCATGACGAGCAAAGAGGGTAGTCATCAGCGCGCCAGTTATCTGCTGCACACTGGATATGTTCCAACTGCCGGCGTACGGAACCCCACGCTGGGCTCCCTGGTTTCCGAACGAATCGGAGACGTGGACAATGATTTGCCCAACTTTGTACGAATTGGTGGCCGCGGGCGAGGAAACACAGGCGGGGGATTTCTGGGAATTGAATACGATCCCCTGGTATTGAATGATCCTCAACAACAACCTGACAATACAACGCTATTGACCGGCAAATCGCAGTATCAAAAACGTTTACGCCTGTTGAAGCGATTGGAGGACCAACACCACCAGGAAAGCATCAAACAGCTGGTATCCGACCACCAAGGACTGTATGAACGAGCATCACGCCTGGTACTCAGCCCCGAAATGAAGGCTTTCGACATTTCGCAGGAACCCGAACAAGTTCACAAAGCCTACGGCGATTCCAAATTTTCCAGCGCGTGTCTACTTGCCCGCCGACTGATTGAATCTGGTGTGACATTTGTCGAGGTGGACCATGGAAATTGGGATACCCATGACGACAACTTTGAACGCAGCCGAGAGCTTTGCAATGAAATGGATCGGGCGTACTCGGTGTTGCTGCACGATCTGAAACAACGTGGGCTGCTGGATCGAACCCTGGTCATCTGGATGGGAGAATTTGGACGGTCGCCGCGTATCAATGCACGTGCCGGACGTGACCATTTTACCAAAGCGTTCAATGTGGCCCTGGCGGGTGCGGGAGTACGCGGAGGTCAGGTGATTGGCGAGACGGAGACGGGTGGCGAAGAGGTGTCTGATCATCCCGTGTCCGTACCCGACCTGTTCAGAACGTTTTGCCACGCACTGAAAATCGATCCGGAACACGAACGCATGAGCCCCATCGGGAGACCCATCAAAATTGTGGAACAAGGACAGGTCGTCCCGGAAATCTTTGGCTGATGTGGCCGCGTATTGGATCGTCCCGACCACAACGTCTGGCGACAACATACCGTCGTAGAGACATGGTTGGTTTCCTGGTTGTCTCAGCATGTCTGAAAAACCCGCCTCTGGCGGAGTGTACGACCCGGAGTTGAACTGAAGCAAAGTACGCGTCTCCGTAAAGACCGTCCGTGATTCAGGTGACTCGGATCCCACCAACCCGCTTCGCTGAAGCCGACAGCGCACCTTGGCGGACCGAGTACGTGCCGGACGTTCGCTGGCCTTCTCGTGGAACAGGCGCGGCTTCCCTATGACAGCGAGGCACCTTCGGCGGGCTGAAATGGTCAAAATATCCATTTCTGAAAAAGTCGCCCGCCAGCATGAGAACAAGGCGCTTCCTGAGTCCTTAAGTATTAATGACAAGGCATTTACGCTGAACAATACCAAGGGACCTGTGCCCCGCATCCTACGGGTTTGGCCGGTTGTTTTTCAGCGTCTCTTGGAACACAATAGAGAAAGTCGACGGCCAGCCATCGACCTCACCATTCCCTTAACTCCATCAAGAAACGAACAGGAGATTCTTGTGTCTCGCACAGTCACAGTTTGCTTGATTGCCGTTGCTATTTTGTTCTTCTCCGGCCTTACTAACTCCAGTTCGAGACTTCTTTTTGGTGAAGAAACGGAGTCAGCAAAAGAATCGGAAAAATCCACCGACGCTGCTGAAAACGTCACGATACCTGATAAGAATCTCGAAACGGTCTTGCGCGAAATACTCAAAAAGAAGCAAATCGAAAAGGATGGCATCACCGAGGAGGATTTACGCCAGATTTACTTCCTGGAAGCAGATGAGCGAAACATCCAAGATCTCACCGGACTGCAACACTGTACAAATCTAGCCCTGGTACGTCTGGCAAAAAATGAGATTCGAAATGTAGAACCGCTTTCTCACTGTCCCAACATTCAGTCGCTCGACCTCCACTACAACCGTATCGAAGACATTGCTCCGCTGGCCACGTTGAAGAAACTTCAGTATTTGCAATTGGAACACAACAAAATAGAAAACATCGAGGCCGTTAAAGAACTGAACGCCATGAATTCGCTCTACCTGTCCGACAACCGCGTCAGCGATGTTTCGGCGGTTTCCGGCTTGTCCAAGATCTGGTCGTTGTATCTGGCCGATAACAAAGTGGAAAACATTTCCCCGATCGCCAATCTGAAAGGGCTGTCCAACCTTGATCTGGAAGGTAACGCGGTCAAAGACGTTTCTCCACTCGAAGGATTGACCGAATTGAGCTGGACATTTCTTCAACGCAACCAGGTGGAAGACATCGAGCCCCTCGTGCGTATGGCCGACAAAGACAACTCGGGAGACAAACGCTTTGCCCCCTACTGGCGGCTATTTCTGGGTGAAAATCCATTGAATAAAGTGTCTCAGTCGCAACATCTCGCCGAACTCGAAAAAATCGGTGTGCGGCTGAACATGGAGGATTAATTCTTCAATTTTTGTCGTTGCCGAAGATGTTTCCGGTAGCTTCGACGTTGTCCACCGATGCATTGTGGCATGAAGGCCTTGTGCCTCTGGACAGGGCGTGTGAGATACCGACCACGTGTGTTCCACTCTGACAACATGGCCTCCAGCGGTTACTCCTCACGATCGTTGCGCGAAACAAGCAGGCCACAGCATTCTCGCGGAACTTCGAACAAGATGCGCACCGCTCCGTGCTAGCTGAACAATCGCGCCAGGACCGATTTCGCTAGCAACCAATTGCCGACAGGGCTCGTCGGGTTCTCTGTTGCAGCGGCCAGTCGCCACAGACTAGAATTCCACCGCTGAAAGATTCGCCTGGTCGTTCACAAAACGAGTCAACTATTTAGGGTCAATCCAATGACCACGCCCGTTGTTATTCTTGCCGGTGGATTGGGGACGCGTCTCCAGGAAGAAACCACCAAACGGCCCAAACCGATGGTGGAAATCGGGGGCAAACCGATGCTCTGGCACATCATGAAACACTACGCCCACCACGGTTTTAACCAGTTTACAATCGCGTTGGGTTACATGGGCGAAACCATCAAAACATATTTCTTTGATAGCTACCACCTGCACGGCGACCTCTCTATCGATTTCACCACGGGCGCGATTCAGCGACAGGCTCAGGAACTGGAAAACTGGGTTGTCAACTTGGTCGATACCGGACCACACACGCTGACTGGTGGACGAGTGAAGCGACTGAAACACATGTTGGGCAACCAAACCTTCATGCTCACCTACGGGGACGGCTTGTCTGATGTTGATTTGAATCAGCTATTGGAATTCCACCGCTCGCATGGCCGACTGGCCACCGTTTCGGCAGTCCGGCCTCCGGCGCGATTTGGCGGACTGATCATCGATGGTGATCAGGTAACCCGTTTCACCGAAAAGCCATCTGCCGGTGAAGGTTGGATTAACGGTGGCTTTCTCGTCTTCGAGCCCGAGGTATTTGAATACCTGACGGACGACCACTGTAGCCTGGAAGCGGATACCCTGGAAAGACTGGCGGCTGATGATCAATTGGCAGCTTTTCGACACCATCATTTTTGGCAGTGCATGGACACGCTACGTGACAAGAACTATTTGGAACAGCTTTGGCAAAAGGGTGATGCGCCCTGGAACACCTGGCAAGACAAAGTGCCAGGCACCCGACCGGCATTACAGGCTGTTGCCTAGAGTGCCGTCAAAGCACTTCGGTGTGACCATCCGGAAGTAGGCTCCGGACCCTGCAAGGAACTGAACATGATCATGAACTTGGAACGCTTCTGGCAAGATCGCCCGGTTTTGGTGACCGGAGGCACCGGCCTGGTTGGCGGCTGGCTGGTCAAACGTTTGTTAGCGGCAGGTGCAGATGTCGTTTGTCTTGTCCGCGACTGGGTTCCCCAAGCCGATCTGGTTCGGACGCACGCTATCTCCCAGGTGCGCGTCGTGCGTGGTCATCTTGGTGACCAGGCTTTACTCGAGCGGACACTGGGCGAATACGAGATTGACACGGTCATCCACCTGGCTGCTCAATCGATCGTCGGAATTGCCAATCGGAATCCCGTTTCGACCTTTGAAAGCAACATCCAGGGAACGTGGACACTCCTCGAGGCCTGCCGGCGCAGCCCACGTGTCAAGCAGATCGTTGTCGCCTCGTCGGATAAGGCTTATGGCGACGTGTCCCAGTTACCCTACACAGAATCCACCCCGTTGGCTGGCCGTCACCCGTATGACGTGAGCAAAACCTGTGGTGACTTGATTGCCCAAAGCTACGCCACCACGTACGACCTGCCGCTTGTGATCACCCGCTGCGGAAACTTCTACGGCGGCGGCGACTTGAACTGGAACCGGATCGTACCCGGTACGATTCGTGCGGTGTTACGGGGGCAGCAGCCCGTCATCCGCTCTGATGGCACATTCGTACGAGATTATTTCTATGTAGAAGATGGTGCGGCAGCCTACATGCATCTTGCCGAACAACTGGCTCTCAGAGAAGAACTCGGTGGCGAGGCATTCAATTTCTCCAACGAAATGCAAGTGACCGTGCTCGAACTTGTGGAACGAATCTTGCATCAAATGGAATCCACATTGCAACCGGCGGTGCTCAACGAGGCAAGCAACGAGATTCGGCGACAGTACTTGAGCGCCGACAAGGCCCGCCGAAAACTTTCCTGGCAACCGCTGTACACGCTCGATGAAGGACTTTCACGGACGATTCAATGGTACAAGCAATTTTTCCAGCAGCACGAGAACGTCAACAATTGCCGACATGCCGCGCCTGTGGCGGCAACCGCCTGACCGAGATTCTGTCGCTTGGCAAAACACCGCTCGCCAATGCGCTGCTCGACAAAGAGCAACTTGATCAGCCCGAGCCGACCTATCCTCTTGAGTTGGCTTTCTGTTCGAAGTGTGCGCTTGTGCAAATCACGGAAACGGTCCCGCCGGAAACGCTTTTTCACAACTACGCATATTTCTCTTCCTTTTCCGATACCATGCTCGAACACGCCCGCTCGCTGACGGGAAAATTGCGCGAACAGCGGCGACTACACGGGCAGAGTCTTGTGGTCGAAGTGGCCAGCAACGATGGCTATCTTTTAAAATTTTATCAGCAGGCCGGCGTTCCCGTCCTGGGCATTGAACCTGCCGTGAACATTGCACACGTGGCACAGTCCCAGTACGGCATTCCAACACTGTGCGAATTCTTCGGAGACTCACTGGCAAGGCAGCTTGTGACGGCAGGCAAACGTGCTGACGTGATTCACGCCAACAATGTCCTGGCCCATGTCCCTGATCTGAACGGGTTCATCGCCGGGGTCAAGATGTTGCTTCAGCCTTCAGGTGTGGCTGTCGTGGAAGTGCCCTACGTCAAAGACCTGATCGACCACGTCGAGTTTGACACCATCTATCACGAACACTTGTGTTACTTTTCGCTGACTGCCGTCGATCGCCTGGTCCGACGACACGATTTGCAAATTCTCGACGTCGAACGCCTTGAAATTCATGGTGGATCGCTGCGTATCTACCTGGGACATCCTGGCCGCGTCGAGTCCGCCGTGGCGGTGCAAGAATTGTTACAGTCCGAATCCACCTGGGTGGAAAACTTGTCGTTCTACGAGAGCTTTGGAGCCAGAGTTGTCCGGCTTCGTGAAGAATTGACAGGGCTACTGCGGAAACTCAAATCCGAACACAAGCGCATTGCCGTCTACGGGGCCTCCGCCAAGGGCAGCACGTTGCTCAACTATTTCGGTATCGGCAACGAAACACTTGATTACGTCGTCGATCGCAGCACGATCAAACAAGGCCGTTTCACTCCCGGTACCCATTTGAAGATCCACGCACCAGAACGACTGCTCGACGACCAGCCCGATTACGTGCTTTTGCTGACATGGAACTTCGCCAAGGAGATCCTCGACCAGCAGGCGGAATACCGTCAGCTTGGAGGACGCTTTATCATTCCCATTCCGGAAGTCCAAGTCGCCTGACTTTCAAGGCAGGAGTCAATCCTCTACCACCGGGAGAGTTACCAACCATGGCAGAAGCCCTGGCCGTTCAGGCGAGTCCAAATAAGAAACTGAAATTCACACCCACAAGCATCGATCGTGCCTTGCTCATCCAGTCACAGCCGCTGGCCGACGAGAGGGGTTATTTCGCACGCGTCTGGTGCCAGCAGGAGTTTGCTGAACTCGGCTTGAACACCGATCTTGTCCAGTGCAACCTCTCGCACAACCACCAACGTGGTACGTTGCGCGGAATGCACTACCAACGGGCACCGTTTGAAGAGGCAAAAGTGGTACGGTGTACGCAAGGATCGATTTACGACGTCATCATTGATTTGCGCAGCGATTCTCCTAGCTTCATGCATTGGCAGGCATTCGAACTGTCAGCTGATAACCAGCAGATGCTTTACATTCCAGAAGGTTGCGCCCACGGCTTTCAAACACTGACCGACTCGGCCCAGATCTTTTACCAGATGTCCCAGCCATACCATCCGGAATATGCCAGTGGTGTGCGATGGAACGACCCCGCCTGGGACATTGAGTGGCCCCTACCGGTTTCCCGGATTTCACACCAAGATCAAACCCACCCTGATTTCAACTCATGAACCGAGTACTCATTACCGGAGCAACCGGCTTCGTCGGGCAGCACTGCCTGCCGCTTCTGCGCGAACGGACTGCCGAGGTACACGCTGTCTGCTGCCACACCCAGCCAGTACCGAGTCGCGGAATCCACTGGCATCGGCTCGACTTGCTGGACCACCACGCCACCGAAGAACTCTTTCGCAGCTTACAACCCAGCCATTTGTTGCACACAGCTTGGTTCACAAAACCGTCTGAGTTCTGGTCATCGCCGGAAAACCTGCGGTGGCTCGAGTCCAGTATGACGATACTGCAGCAATTTCAAACGCATGGCGGAGAACGGGCCGTCTGCACGGGAAGTTGTGCGGAGTACGACTGGAACCAGGGATACTGCCAGGAATCCTCGACACCGCTGTTACCCGCGACCATCTATGGCAAGTGTAAGCACATGCTTCAACGGTACCTGGATACCTTCGGCAACTTGAATGGATTGAGCACCGCCTGGGCAAGAATATTTTTCCTGTACGGACCCGGCGCCCATCCGGAAAAATTTCCCGGATCGATCATCTCTACATTGCTGAGCGATCAGTCCGCGGTTTGTTCACAGGGGCATCTGGTGCGTGACTTTTTACACATTGCCGACGCCGCAGACGCGCTGGTTTCCTTGCTCGACTCCTCATGCGAGGGGCCAATCAATGTCGGGTCCGGCATTCCGCTACGGTTGGAAGAAATGGCGGCACAAATTGCTGATCAGTTGCAACGCCGTCCCCTGCTGACAATCCAGAGGACACCGGGTCCCGGGCCGGAGCCCCCCGTCTTGTTGGCAGACGTGAGTCGGTTGCGCAACGAACTGAAATGGTCGCCTCGATTTGGTTGGAGAAAAGGGTTGTCGGACACCACGGACTGGTGGGAAAGGAACCTGCAGCACCATGCGGCTTGATGCCTGTCCCATCTGCAAAAGCAAAACGATTGTAGATTTTTTGTGCCGACCTTCCGTACCTGTGCACCAGAATTTAGTGTGCTGCGAGGAAACACGCGCCCGCTCTATTTCACGCGGGCGACTGGAAATGGTTGTTTGTTCGAGCTGCGGATTTGCTTTTAACCGTTCTTTTGATTCCTCTCTTCTGGCCTACGGAACCAGTTACGACAACTCGCAGAATCACTCACCGGCGTTTGAGCACCACCTGGAGAGCCTCGTCAATCGACTCCTGGATCAACACGGCGTTCGCAACTGTCGCATTGTCGAAGTTGGTTGCGGAAAGGGAGATTTTCTTCGCCGGCTGATCAAGGCACCAGGATCGGCAAACCGTGGTATCGGCATGGACCCCAGCTACGAAGGCCCTGCCTCCGCCGCGGATGGGCGCCTCGAATTTCGACGGCAATTTTTCGACCGCAACACCCGCGATGTGGCTGCGGACGTCGTCATTTGCCGACATGTCATCGAACATATTGATCAGCCGGTTGATTTCCTGCGGGCGATTCGCCAGGGCCTGCAGAATTCCCCGCAAGCCAGGCTCTTTTTCGAGACACCCTGCGTCTCGTGGATCCTGCAAAACAATGTCACCTGGGACTTCTTCTACGAACACTGTTCCCTGTTTACCAGCAATAGCTTAACAGCGGCCTTTGAACGTGCAGGATTCGACGTGATCCAAGTGAACCACGTGTTTGCCGGCCAGTACCTGTGGCTGGAAGCGGTCCCCGCAGAGCAACCATCCGCCAACCGGCTTGCTGGTGCGGATGTGGTTCAGCAGGCACGTGACTTCGGGCGTAGTGAAGCCCAACGCAATTTGCACTGGAGTCGAACGGCCGAACAACTGAGACTGCGGGGAAATGTTGCCGTCTGGGGCGCAGGTGCCAAGGGTGTCACGCTTGCCAATGTGATTGATCCCGATCGGCGGTTGATTTCCTGTATCGTCGACATCAACCCGAACAAGCAGGGAAATTATCTGGCGGGCACCGGTCACCCCATCGTCAGTCCCAACAGGCTGCGCGAATTTAACGTGAAAACAGCAATCGTACTTAATCCAAACTATGGCGAAGAAGTGGCTGCTTTAACGCATGATCTGGGTTTGGACATCTCAGTCATTGACCTGATGGAGTGGGAGCAAAAGGCAGCATGAAATTAATCCTCGATACCGACAGTCGTCAATTGACCGAAGTCCGTGGAACCGGGACTCGGGAACTGCCTTTGTATTCGAAGGAGGCATTTGAACTGCTGTCTGAGCAGTGGGTCAAAGTCGGTTGGGATCAGAAATATTCGTATACTTTTTCATGGCTGGGAGTGCCGGTCATTCAACTCCCTGAAGACATGATTCGCATTCAGGAAGTCATCTACCGTACCCAACCCGATGTCATCGTCGAAACGGGTGTCGCCCATGGAGGCTCTTTGGTCTACTACGCCAGTGTCTGCAAGGTGCTGGGAAAAGGTCGTGTTATCGGCGTCGATGTCGAGATTCGAAAACACAATCGTCAAGCCATTGAGTCGCACCCACTCTCGGATGCAATCACACTCATCGAAGGTGACTCCGTGGATCCCTCCGTGGTGCAAGAGGTCCGAAGCCTGGTTCACGAGGGCCAGACGGTGCTGGTGATCCTGGACTCATGCCACACCAAGGATCATGTTGCCGCCGAACTAGCGGCGTACCATGAACTGGTCACGGTTGGATCCTACATTGTGGCCACCGATGGTTTAATGGATCGAATTCATGATGTGCCGCGCGGGGAGCCCCACTGGAAATTTGACAATCCGGCGGCGGCCGCCAAAGACTTTGCCGCCGAACACCCCGAATTCGTGCTGGAACCGCCAACGTGGATATTCAATGAAAGCGAACTCACGGAAAACATCACCCACTGGCCCGGTGCCTGGTTACGACGGGTCGAGGCCTGCTGACCGATCCGACACACCGTCCCTGGCGTCACTTCTTCTCCGCGAGGCAGACACGTTCTTGCTGCCCGGGACACCCCGCGCCGGAAATCGACTGCCAACCCTTTAACACCACAAACAGGGGTGCTAGAATCAACTCCAGGAACATCCGCCTTGGCTAGTTATGGAAATTCAAGATGAGATATTGTGGTGACGAAGAAGAGCAAAAATTTCACGAGGCCTGGGATGCGGTAGAAATCGCGCGGCCTGTAAATTACTCCCTTTTTACCTTCGGCGAGTCGGTGTTGCCCTATTTTCTTGTTTGCGGTGATGCGGATCGCGATACAAACGTCGCCGTCAGCCAAGGTGAAGTACGTATCAACCGGCCCATGCTCATTACGCCGGAAGACACCCAGCCAGAATTTCAAAACTTCTTTGAAAATCAGCAGGAGGAGGGAGTTGTCCAGTTCTTGATGGCACGGACAGCCCGTTTCTCAAACCTGAGGTTTGAAAATCATAGTGGTTCAAAACGCGACCATAGCGGAAGTATGGAAGCTGCTGTGGACCGGTTAAATCGCAAACTGGATGACGAGGAAGAGGATCAGGTTGCGATTCTTACGGCCCCACCGCAACTGGGAAACGTCGCCATTTTGCGATACGCTGCCGAACGTGTCTGGAAAAGTGGTCCGGACAATGTCCAGGAACTTCGAGAACGTGGTTTTCTGCCATAACCGTTTCCCCAAATATCTGTTTGTCTTAAACACCTGGTCCTCAAAAACGGGCAAGCCGCTGCTCTACTGAAGCAACCAGGACCGGGGCGGGAGAAGGCAAGTCTGCTGGTGGGAAACCGGAGTCGCTGGAAAAGATGGATCCACGGGCGAAAGCGTCAGTACGATCCGTTACCGTTCCCTGGCAGCAGCCGATGAACACTGGAAACTACTCTGACATCTTTTGAAGCTCTTGAAGTGCCTCCGTCAACGCATAGGTCTCCGTTTTGAGTTCTTCATCCGGGGCACCTTCCCTGGCAGCACTTATCAGCTTGTGCAGACTTTCCACTGCCTGGGACTTCAGAACTTCCCGGTCTGCACTGGTATACTTTTCCGGAATTGGCTCGGCCTCAAAATCGCTGACCAACTGGCCAAATGATTCACCCGTCAGATGGCTCCGCGCCGCAGCAAACTCGCCATATCCCACGCTTCTTATCAGGAACTCCATGCCTTCGCGCTGTAGAGTCAGGCCATCCAGCGCCGGCCAGTGTGCCCTCTCGGGAATATCCGGCGGTTGACTGAGACGTGAAGCGGGACTGTCGCATCCAACCAGAGCTACCAGGAACCAAAAGGTAAATAAACATCTCATTTCTGTTGATCTCACTCCTCAGCGATAAGTTGGCATACGACCGTCATCCCGGCCACACGAATTTTTCCAGACACTGCGATTGATGCTTTCCGTCACGAAGTGGCAGGAACCGTCAGCGAACAAC
>PBTE01000168.1 GCA_002726515.1 Planctomycetaceae bacterium
CGACAATCGACCGCTGCTGAGCGTCATCAGGCAGTCACCCGTTCCCGCCTTGATTTCCGGGTGGGCTCGGGGTCCGACGTCATCCACAGCAAGGCAGGTGAGGCAACAAAGATCGAACTATAGGTTCCGACAATGATGCCGACGACCAAAGCATAAGCGAAGCCGTGAATTGATTCGCCACCCAGAACATAAAGAATCAATACCACAATCAACGTGGTCAAGGAGGTCAACACGGTACGTGCAAACGTCTGATTGATACTCCGATTGATCATCTCCTTGGTAATCTCCGGACTCTTCCCTCGGACTTCGCGCACGCGGTCAAACACGACAATGGTATCGTTCAGGGAATACCCCATGATCGTCAGGAATGCCGCAATGATCGGCAGATTGATCTTGAATTTCTGAATCAGCAGGAATCCGAAGATGTCGGCCAGCCAGAAGCTGAGTGCCAACATCCCCACAGTGATCAGCACATCGTGAATCAGAGCCACAACGGCGGCCAATCCGAAGTGGACTCGTTGAAAACGGATCCAAATGTAAAACACAATGCCCATCAAGCAGGCCACCAGGGCAGCAACAGCTTTGTTGCGTGTGTCTCCGGCAACCTTGCCACCTATCTTGTTGGAAGAAAGCCAAACCGGAGAGCTCTCCACCGTATTTTTCAATTCTGCCAGGATCGTGCCAAACTGCTGCACATCCGCCCTCAGTGTAACAGTCCAACTCTTACCTTCGTCCTCGGTATTGAGATCTCTGTCACGTATGGGTACACCCGCCAGGCCCACTGTTTGGGCTGCTTGTTGGAGTGAATTCATGACAGCCCGCTTGTTCAGGTTCTCGTCAAAAGTTAATGTCGTCTGCGAGGTCGTTCTTGCTACCGCTGGCACCTTGTCGGTGGCAGGTTCACCGCTGGTGGTTTCCGCTTCTGAATCCACAACGACTTCTCCGGCCTCATCTCCTGCAGACTCCGCGTCCGCCTGTGCCAGAAGAGTCAGATCATTCCCGTTGAACGCCAACAATGACGGGGCAGGCAGAGGCCGCTCAATGGCCGCCCCGGCAGCTGACTCGTCCCTTACAACAGGCTGTTCAAAATCGACCCGGCCTTTCTTCAAGTTGTCCGCAAAAATCCGCATCAATTCGTGCTGAAGAATGCGAACACCGTCAAGAGTCAGAGACACGTCAAAGTTTTGAGATTTCCCGTCCGTGGGATCAATTGCCTCGACAACCGGCTCGAAGGAAGACATGCCCTCCGTCAGAGCGTTCCGTACCTCTTCGGTCGACTCGGCGGCAGCCAGGGAAACGCGGGTTTTCACCTGACCAGTTTCCGATTGCAAATCCTCCCATTCCAAGTCTTCCTTATTAAAACCATGGCCCGGCAGCGAACGCTCGATCCCCTGTTTCACCAATGTCAAGCCGCTGATGTCGGCCCCCACAACACGCTCCAGATTGTCTAAATCAATTTCACCCGTAATTGCCGTGTCTACCTTGTAGACAGTTTCCAACGGGTGGTTTTCGACTTTGACCTCGACGACCGAGGGATCATAATCTCCCAAACCTTCAATCAGCTTGTCGCGAACATCTTCGATCGGAACGGGTTGTTTGAACATAACTTCAACAGACGTCCCTCCATTAAAATCGATGTCAAACAAGTTCTTGCCGCGGTACACGGCACCACAGAGCCCGACAATGATCAACAAGCTGGAACATACCGCGGCAAATTTGCGTTTTCCGATAAAATCCACCTGCAACTGGCCGAAGATGGTCGTCATTGCTAGCCGGGTAATCCAACGGGCACGTTCAGCCACGTCAAATATGACACGACTGCAAAAGATCGCGGAAAACATGCTCATGAGGATGCCCAGTATCAACGTGACGGCAAACCCTCGAATCTGATCAGTGCCAATCGCATACAATACGATAGCAGTGATCAAGGTCGTTATATTCGCATCCACGATGGTCGTTGTGGCCCGACCAAACCCGTTACGGATGGCCATCCGCAATGCCGTCCCGCGGCCCAACTCTTCGCGAATTCGCTCGAAGATGAGGACGTTGGCGTCGACGGACATACCGACTGTAAGCACCAACCCCGCCAGGCCCGGCAGTGTAAACGCAGCCTTGAAGAGGATCATCATGGCAACGATCAACAACAAATTCAAACAGAGCGCCATACAGGCAACGAGTCCGGCAAAACGATAGTAGAGGGCCATGAACACCAGGACTGCCCCGAAGGAAATGCTGATGGCAATCTTGCCTTTACGCACAGTGTCGGCCCCGAGAATGGCGCTTACTTCCTGATCACTGATCGGATCTTTTTTCAGTGCCGAGGGCAGTTTGCCGGCCTTGAGAACGTCAACGAGCAACTGGACTTCTTCCCGGGTGAACTCCCCTTCAATAATCCCGTTATTGGTGATGGTACTTCTGATGTTGGGGGCCGACAGTAATTCGCCATCCATGACGATGCCCAATCGTCGATTCTTGTGCGTGCTCGTCAAACTGCCAAAAAGCACGGAACCGGGTCCCGTCATATTGAAGTGAACTGCTGGTCGTCCCACTTCGTCATGTCCCGTAGCGGCTGACTTGAGATGCTCACCTTCCACGTTAGTCCCCTCGGTGCTCATCAACACTTCCAACTGTCCACCCGAATCTCGCAACTCGTTCAGCTGACGGTCCACCTCCACCTGATATTCCTCATCAGAACCCTCGACTTTCGCGACACGAACCCACTCACCAAGCAGTTCCTCCCCATCGTAAACCTCGTCCGACGGATCCAAGCCGTTTTCGCGAGCCTCTTCCTCCTGTTTCTGCGCCAATAGAAACAAACGCGGATTATCGATTTCTTTTTCAGCCATGATGCGAAACTTCAGGGCACCTGACTTGGTGATCAGCATTTTCAGATAATCGATTTCGTCCGACTGCACTTCTGGTATGATGATTTCGACCTGGCGGTCGCCATATTGCCGAATTACAACTTCCTTGACACCGCTGGGATTGATCCTACGCTTGAGCGCTGTCACCAGCGCTTGCATGTCGACTTCCTTTTCCTTCTCGTCCACTTCGTAGACAAGTATCACTCCCCCGCTCAGATCGATACCCAGTTTCGGCGGCCAACCCGAAATGGTGACGACTGACCCACCGACGACTGCCAGCAAAATTATTCCAATCTTCCACCCATAACTCGGCATACGAAGTTTTTTGCCCAGCACACCTCCCAGGAATAAAAGGGCAACAACTGCCAGAATGGTCGAAATCAGCACCGTCAGCATCTGCGCGCTCGAATTCCCAGCCGAGTCCGCACCTGTGGCATCGCCCGCTTGTTGTGCCAGCAACCAAACCGAGTTAATAGAAGGAAGCATGAATCAATGGTCCTCGTAAGAGTTTGCCAAAGCAGTCCCTTGGCGCAGGAATTTAGAATATGCTATTGCTGTCCGATTACCGGTTGTCAATCTGAAGGAAACCCGATGCCAGTGGGACCATCTGTCCCAACCTTCTGTATTTTGCATTCAACTAGGCGTTCTTACCTTCGTCTTCGTCTTCTTTGATTAATTGACCAATGGAACTCCGCGTGATCTTCATTCGCGTGTTGGAGTTTTCATCAACCTTGATCGTGATATCACCGGCGTCAGTATGAATGTTCACCACCGTCCCGTAGATTCCACCATGTGTCAGAATTCGGTCGTTCTTCTTCAGGGTGGTCAGCATTTGTTCCTGTTGTTTCCGGCGCTTTTTGTCCGGCTTCAGGATGATGAGGTAAAACATAAAGCCGATGATCACAAATAATGGCAACATACCAAAACCGCCACCGCCACCGCCTGAAGGCGGTTCGGCAACCTCAGCAAAAACAAACGTTTCCAGAACTTGCGTTAGCGCGTGCACAAAGTTAACTTTCTTAATTTTTCAAATAAACCAATGAGACACGAACCTGCTGTACCACCGGTAAGCAAAAAAGGCCCGACTGCCTTCCAAATGCCGGGCCGGGGATCGGTCAGTCGCAGGCGACTATCTTAAGACGATCTTTACCAACGGGCAAGGCGAAAGGGAGCGAAGGACTGCCCGAGGCAGTGCCAAAAGCGGCTCTCGCTTGATCAGCGAAGTCCACTGGTGACCCCGGGACAGCTTGGGATATTGCCGCCAAAAGCTGCGTTTTGTGATCCAAATGGAATGAATCGAGGATTTCGCGACAGCCGCTTACCATCGTTCTAGCTTGCGACTTCCACCTGCCCCCTATTGGGCCGGGCCCCAACCGGAAAGCTTTTCTCGCTTATAGGCCAAATAACGATCAGCAATAATCGCCTCCCGAGCACCCACCAGAAGTCGTTGATAGTACGTCAGGTTGTGCGCCGACAAAAGTATTGGCCCCAGCATCTCGTCGGCAATAAAAAGATGCCTTAAATAACCCAGACTGTGTTGGCAAGCTGGGCAGGGGCAATCCACGTCCAGGCTGCGATGGTCTTCCTGAAATTGTTTGTTCCGTAAACGCAAAGGGCCCTGGTCGGTGAAAGCCAGGGCATTCCTCCCATTCCGGGTGGGCATGACACAGTCAAATAGATCCACCCCCCGCTGGATCGCTTCCAACAGGTCCTGAGGCCGGCCGACTCCCATCAGGTAACGAGGAGCATTCGCCGGCAGGTAAGGACAGGTAGCCTCCAGGGTACTGTACATTTCGGCTGAAGTTTCTCCCACACTCAATCCGCCAATCGCGTATCCATCAAACTGAAGGGCAACGAGTTGCTCCGCACACGCTTGCCGAAGTTCGGGTGAAAGTCCTCCCTGCACAATCGCGAATTGCGTCTGGTCCAACCGCCGAGCTGCATTTTGACTGCGGCGAGCCCATGCGACAGTTCGCTGACAGGCCTCACGAATCGCATCCGGGGAGTTGGGTAGTTTCACCACATGGTCCAGGACCATGGCGATGTCACTTCCCAATGTTTCCTGGATCTCAACAGCTCGTTCCGGCGTAACTTCCAACCGGCGCCCGTCGATATGCGATTGGAATACAGCCCCGTCGTCGGTCACCTGTGTGCGTTGGGCCAGGCTGAAGATCTGAAATCCGCCACTGTCTGTCAGGACCGGTCCGTCCCAACCCATAAACGCGTGCAACCCACCCAACTGACGCACGACGTCTTCTCCCGGGCGAAGGGCCAGATGATAGGTATTCGCCAGAACCATCTGCGCTCCCGTCGCACGGACCTGCTCAACCGTGAGCCCCTTGACGGTCCCCTGGGTACCAACCGGCATGAAAGCCGGCAATTCCACCATGCCACGAGGAGTCAGAAACCGGGACCGCCTGGCAGAACAGTGGCTGTCGGTGTGCACTAGATCGAAGTGAAATTGGGGGCGGGCAACAGACAGAGTTCAAAGTTCAGGGTCTGGGTTCAGAAGGCGGAAGACGAAAACAGCGTCACAAAGTTATTCTTTGACCGGATTCACCTCGCCCCATCTACAATCAACGTGGCGAATCCCCACATCTCCGGTCCGTCAATCACCTCGCAGCCGAATGCTGAATTTCGTCAACTTTTCCCGTACTTCGGTCAAACTTGTGACACCGAAATTCTTGCATTCGAGCAAATCGTCACCGGAGCGACGCACCAGTTCGCCAATGGTGTTCAGCCCCAGGCGAACCATGCATTTGCGAGCACGGACAGACAAGTTCAAATCGGCAATCGGCCTTTCCAACAATGCTTGCTCGTCGGGTGACATGTCTGTCATGTCCAGGACAGGCTCGGATTCGGGCATTTCATGAGAAAATTGCCCCAATCCCAAACCCTTCGAAGCCAACATGTCACGAATCTCAACCAGTGAGGTTTCGCCAAAGTTTTTACTCGTCAGTAAATCCTTTTCCGAACAACGGGCCAAGTCACCCAGCGTCCGAATTCCCATTTTCTGGAGACAATTACGGCTCCTGACAGAAAGCTCGAAATCCGTCACTGGAATATTCAGCACCTGGGCCAATCGGTCCCGTTGTTTTTGAGCTTCTTCATCGTAATACATGTCACCGGAGGCCTGGGCGTCCTTGACATACAAGCGGGCACGGGGATGGTTCGGATAGACATCTAAAATCCGGTGGTAACACTGCAGCGACCGTTGGTAATCCTCACGATCTTCGCACAACAATCCCAAGTTGAGAAGAGACCCGACATGGGCAGGAAATCTGTGGACTGCCCGCTGGTACAATTCGAGTGCATCGAAGTCATTACCCCGTCGGTCGTTCTCCAATGCCAACCCAAAAAGCGCACCGGCATGATTGCCATCTGCTGCAACTGCGCGTTCGTAGAGCGCGAAGACTTCCGACGGGTTGCCGTTCAAGACACCAACCGTGGCGCCTCTTTGATAAAGGTACTCGGCAGATTGTTCAACAGCTCCGGAAAGAGCGTCCATCGTAGCCAGGGCAGCGGAAGCATTGCCACCGCAACGTTGCGCCTCGGCAATCTTCAGAGCACACGTGTCTGCATCGTACCCGGCAGTAGCAGCCGCCCGATAACTCTCGATTGCCAAGTCATACTCCTGCTGCGCAAACCTGGTTCTTCCCAGAAACAAATGTGCCAGGGCTCCGCCATCCGCGTTGGCCAACGTATCCACCGCGATCCGATATCGACCCAGCAGAAAATAGCAAACTCCCAGGCGAACAGCGGCCGCGGGGGTGCGAAATTCGCGGAGTTCCATGTCAGACACGGCATCACGCAAAACACCATAGTTGGAGAAGTCTGAAGCGATGGCATCGACTAACTGCTCAATCTCTCTAGGGCCAAATGAGCTGTTAGATAACACGATCTCTTTGACATCAACGTCTACAACCTGAACGTCTACAACCTGGGACATAGGAAAAAATCTCCGACCAAATGCAACTTGATGAATGGACTCAGATGCCAGTCTTCAGGCGGTGCAGAGCCAGCGGTGGGAGTCGAACCCACAACCCCCGCATTACGAATGCGGTGCTCTGCCAATTGAAGCTACGCTGGCAAGTGAGTACAGAACAATAGTTTACAGCGTTTCTTGTGAATCGGCAATCCCTGTCATGTGCCCGTGACTGCCACCGGTCCCCCCGCGGCGGGTTTCACCGTGAGTCTGCAACTTCAGATTCAGGCGGGTCGTGAACGTGAAGAGGGTAACACCAGACTGGCAATGGTCCCTGTCAGTAGATTCACCATCAGTGACACGGGAGCAACCCACTGAAAACTAACCGGATCCCAGCCGGTTTCCGGGTCAAAGCCGAACAGCGGACCGGAGAATGCAATCAAAACAGCCGAGGTGATACCGAAAACAGCTCCCACTAAAACGCCAGTAGGCTTGGCGAACGGTACAAACAGCGCAAAAAAGAAAAGGGCAAACAGGGGAGCTACCAGCAAATTGTTCGTTTTTTGCGTGACTGCGGTAATATTGCCAGGAACATGTTCCATAAAGCTACTGCCAACGACAACGATCGCTCCAATGCTGAACGCCAACAGCCTGGCTGCCAGAACGTGTCCTTTCTCCGTCTTCGGTCGCCAACCAAAACGATCCAGAAAATCCGTCATGACAACAGCGGTGATCGAGTTCACACCTGAGTCGATACTCGACATGGCGGCCGCAAACATCGCCGAGACTACCAGGCCCGAAATCCCCACGGGCAGGCGGTAGGCGATATACCAGGGAAAGAGGTTGTCGGCACTATCCTTGATGTGCACATGGGATGGAAGATGGTCGGAATTCGCTTCGGCGTAACCCAACAGTGCCAACCCGACCAGGCCCAGCATCAGGGTCACCGATACCGAAACGCACAATTGCGTTGCATAGGCCCGGCGCGCGGCCCGAACATCGCTGGTCGCCATGAATCGTTGAACCGATGTCTGGTCGCCACCCGCTGTGCAAACGTACCAGATCAGCATCGTGAGAACCGTACCAATCACTGTGACGCGGGTCTTGGGGTCGAAACTGAAGAGTGGCTGTGAATCCCAATTGGAGTGCCACTCGGTCGGAAACCAGACGAATCCTCCCAATTCGTAAGTCACGGTGGCGATCACCAGCACGGCCCCGCCAAACAAGAGAATTGTCTGCATCAAGTCCGTGATTACCACGGCCTGTAATCCGCCCAGTGACGTGTAAATGACAGCCACCAACCCGGTACATGTAACCACCAGGGGAATCCACTTCGGGTCGATACCCATCATGACCGTCATCGCCCGGGCAGCTAGAAACACCAACAGGGACATCCATATAAGTCGCAAGAGAACAAACATGGTGGCGCCCAACAAACGCACGCCGATTCCCAGCCTGGCCTCCAGAAGCTCGTAAGCGCTGGTGACGCGATGCTTCATGTACACCGGAAGCAGCAGATAAGCCACGATCAGGTACGCGAAGGGAATTGAGAGCTTCGCAGCGAGTATTACAGGGCCTTTGCCCACCGTCTCACCGGGAACAGAAAGGTACGAGATAGTGCTCAACAACGTGGCAAACAACGAGACCCCGACCAACAGCGGGTTCATTCCGCCGCTTCCGACGAAATATTCCCTGGTCGTCCGCTGCTTGCGCCCGTAGTAATATCCCAATCCGATCGTCGAAGCGGCGTAGACGGCGATCAGCAGCCAGTCAACCAACTGCAAACCTGGCACAGCTTCCGGTGAAGCAGGCGGCGACGAGTGACTGCTCGCCTGCACCTCAGCAGCTACTGTCCCGACGCAGGAGACGCTCATCCCAAAGGAAAGCAGACCAACCCAACGATTTCGCAAACAATCAAAAGCATGCATGGCTGTCCAATTCACAATACGGGATTCCGTCAAGGATAACGAATGGCGTGCGGATGCACCATAAGCCAACGCCTCTAGAGTTCCCACCGACATCTCCGGCACTGCTGCCAAATTCCAGTCGCAGCGGCGAAGGATCATTCGGGACTACAGGCACCTCGGACATGATTACCACAAGTGATCGCCGTCATCATTTTGCGACTTCCCCGGAGGAACGAAACCCATTGCCGTGAACCGCGTGGAAGAAGGCTTAGCCGGTAAAAAATAGTTGTGCGACCCCCAACGGGACGCCGGAGACCCGCGCTACCCTCGGCCGATCTCGCGAGTCTCCTGCACCACTTTCGAAAATCCGTCAAACATGTGCGCCAAGTCATCCCCCAGGGCAAACCACTGCACGCCACGTTTCCACCAATCCTTCACGAGTTCGGGTTCGTATCCAATCGAAGCCCCTACTGACAGATCCGTCTGTCGTGCTTTGGTCAAAACCGTATCGATGGCCTCCAGTACCTCCGGATCCGAGTGCTGTCCCAGTTTGTTGAGCGAACCCGATAGATCGTTACGGCCCAGGCTGATTCCATCCAAACCGGGTGTGGCCAGTATTTCGTCAATCTCGCGTACCGCTTCAATGGTTTCAATGTGTGCGATGACCATCAATTCGTCCTGAGCCACTTCCAGATATTCGGCCATGGACTGCTTACCAAACATGTTCCGTACGGGACCAAAGCCGCGAATACCGTGAGGTGGATACCGGCAGGCCTGAACCGCTTGCCTGGCATCTTCTGCCGACTTGATCATGGGGACAATGATTCCGGCTGGAGCCAGGTCGGCATACGGCTTGATCACGTTGGGATCATTGTAGGGTACGCGAATCAGCGGAGCGGTCCGGGAGCCGCGAACGGCCATAACATGGCCCAATGCATGTTCGATCGTGATGTACGCATGCTCCATTTCAATCCAGGTAAAATCGTTGTCTGCTTCGGCTGCTAACTCACTGACAAAAGGATCCGTGACTTGCACCGAAGTTCCCACAACAATCTGGCCGTCCTGTATTTTCTGCTTGAACCGTTCGACGTTGCTGATGGAAGTCATTGCTATACTCCAAGAAAAAATTCTGCCAACGAAAACCGGATCCGAAAGACCCCACACCCGGTTCAGACGCGACTCGCGAAATATCTGGAATTGACAGGTCCGCATGTGACAGCGGATCCAGCGCAATCTTCATCGAAGAATCTCGTACGTGGGTCAGGCAGAACCGGCGCTGACTGTAACTGGTACACACTACTCTCCAGTCCGACGTTATAAGCTGCCACAAGAATTTTGGTAACCCGGAGGATTTCCGGACTGGCTCACGGGCGAGTGCTGCAAAACGAAACCTACCCAAAAAGTGCTTCGATCGGTTTACCTGTTGCGATAGGGTAGTCCCGAACGCCCAAGTCGTGCACAGTCGTGCTGAGGGGAACGCCAAACAGAGTGAAGATCGTAGCCGCCAGGTCGGACGGCGTCACGGGGTCCGCGTCCGGGTAAGCTCCCAATCGATCGCTGGCTCCATGAATGTACCCCCCTTTGATAGGTCCTCCAGCCAGCAGGGCAGTGTAACAATCTGGCCAGTGGTCGCGGCCCGCGCCGTGGTTGATCCTGGGTGTACGACCGAATTCTCCCACGGCCACCACCAGGGTGGTATCCAACAAACCACGCTGATCCAAATCTTCGATCAAGGCTGCATAAGCCTGGTCCGCTGGAGGCAGCAGGTGGTCCCTGTGGAGTCGAAAATTATCCTTATGCGTATCCCAGTTCTTGCCCTGCTGTTTGTAGTCATAAACCGAAACAAAGGGGACACCGGCTTCCACCAGCCGGCGGGCCAGCAGCAAATTGAACCCACGCAGGTTGCGTGCAATGGCCAAATCGACATTTCCTTGACTGTGCGGATCGTCATCGTATTTTTGGCCGGCCGGTCCATGACCGTAAAACTCCCGCATCGCAGCCGATTCCTGCTGAAGATCCAGCGCGTCACGCACGACATCGGAGCCGAGCAAGTCGAATGCCCGCTCGTAATACACATTCATGGACGGAGAATGCGCAGGCCAGCCGGTGTTGTCCTCCAATGCCTGCCGCAGCGCCGCCCGTTGAAAGAAGCGTTCGCGCCCCATATCCTGGCTCAAGCGGGGCAGACCGGCATTGTAAGCCAACGTGGCCGGATCACCCTGGATCAATAACGGTTGATAATGCTGTCCCAGAAACCCGGCCGTCTGCCCCGGATTCTGTAGATTGTTATTCATCACAAACGGTAATGATGCATGGGGAACCAGAACTCGCCGATCGCGCCAGGCGTGACTTAGACATGCGCCGTAGCAGGGAAAACTGTCAGGACGCTCGCCAAAATTCTGGTTGTCACCCACCATCGGCTCACGCCCTGTCAACGAAATGTAGCTGGCCGAATCATGGCCTCGCATGGAATGATGCATCGAGCGGACCAGGGCCACCTTGTGCATGACCCGGGCGGTTCGCGGTAGGTGTTCGCAGATTCTCAACCCGGGAACCGACGTTGAAATGGATTTGAATTCGCCGCGAATTTCCAACGGTGCGTCGGGCTTCATGTCAAATGTATCGGTGTGACTGGGGCCTCCGTAATAGAAGATAAAAATACAGGACCGAATTCGCTGCTGCGGTGGAACACCAGCCGGAATCGCCGCCCGGACGTCTCGCAGGCGCAGGAACCGGGGAAGACTCACACCAAGCAGACCGAGACTGCCGACTTGCAATGCATTGCGCCGATTTACCTGTGCTGAGCGGCTCATACAGAATTCCAGTTCAACCATATTTCGCGAACCGAAACGAAGACACCACGCGAAATATTCAGCTATCCGATCTGACTCCCCAGAAGATGCGCCAGACATTTTCTCATGACGCAAATATTATAACCAGATCTTTTTAGAGCAACCAGACTCGCTCGCTCCTCGAACTGCGAATCTTTCCAGCGAACCGTTAGTGGCGAAGAAAACTGATTCCACCGACCGGAAAAATTGTGGACCGATCAAGCTACATCTGCGACCACATACGGATCAGGTTCTGGTGACACAACTCTGTAAGTTTGAGTTCCGTCGATTCCGGGCCCTGGCCCTTTTTTCGCAGATGGCGGGCGAGTATCGCCAGGTCATACAGGATCTTTCGTTTTCTAACATCACTGACGGCGCTCTGAATCCAATTCACAAACACCAGTCGCTGGCCACGCGTTACTGGGGCAACGTGGTGGTAAAAGGTCGAGGGATAGGTGACCGCATCGCCTGCATTACCCTTGACCTTCATGACCTCAAATCCGTTGTCGAGCGTAAGTTCGCCTCCGTCATAGTCACCAGGACCATTGAGAAACACGGTGATTGAAACATCCGTGCGAATCCGTAAGTCATCACCACCCATCACTGCATTGTCCAGGTGGCTTCCATAGAACATGCCGGGCTCGTACTTGGCGATCAGCGGCGGCAGCATCGCCTTGAAACGAGTTGCCCACCAAAACTCATTACTATTCTTTAACGCACCAAGCACCAACTGGTGGATTTCTCCGACCAAATCATTGTTTTGCCGCAATTCCAAATTTTTTTTGACTTTCTGAGCATCCGAACCAGCAGTCAACTTCCCGTCCACAAAGTGTGCAACAGATAATTTTTCCCGTATCTGCGCAAGCGTTCGCTCGTCAAGTACACCTTTTAGTTTGATAAGCAAGGGAGGACCTCCATGCGTTCAAAAACCCGGGCACCGATTGTACATTCTCCGGTCCGAACCATCAATAACAGATGGAAACCAAGTTCTCAACCGGTTCGCTGGGTTTTCCGTATCCCGGGTGAATGACGTTCTGCAACCTAACCAGACAACCGATCTGATCACATCCCATCAAGGGTCTTGCATTCTGCGCCATCAACCTCATCCTTCTCATCCTTGAACACGTCATGACCCCAGACGAAACGTCACCCGATCCAGGATCGGATAACGATCACCGTTGTCCGACTTAAAAGTCGCTCGATACTGTAAACATCGATCCGTCGGTTCGAGCGCGAAAGGGTTTGCTAGCACCGGCCGCCACTCTTTTTTCCCCAAATCGCGATCGTCCGCAGCGGATCGAACTTCGATCAAGAGTTCGGTGCCGACTGCTTCATCGACTTTACTTGTCAATTCTCCCTGTCCAGCCGGGCCGTGCCACTGGAACACGGACGACTCGTAGGTTTGCTCAAACTTGCGGTTATAAATGTGCCCCATGTCTTGGACATACATCCAGTGCGGGCCGTGTGTCGGCAGGTATTCAATGCGAGGACTGGAAAAACGGCGGCCGTCGTTATAGAAAATCCGCGAGCGGGTGTAGTGACTTCCATCGCGAGAATGGCACGCGACAGCCAGATCCAATCGCCCGTCTCGGTCGAAATCGGCGGCAACTCCGTCATCAGCCGAATCACAAATCAGGATCGTCCGGTTGCGAGTTGAAAGCCCCTTGGCACTCCCCCAGTACAGGTAGCACGGCAGTGACTCACGGGTCAAATCCGCATGATAGTGTGGCGAGAACAAATCAAGGAATCCGTTCGCATCAAAGTCAGCCACCACGAAGCCGACCGGCGTAAAACCGGGCAACCACTGCGCGTTCTGCTCTCGGAACCCCCGAGAAGCCCCCCAAAAGATGAAGGTCCCCGTATCATGATGGCCTGCACGGGGGTCATTATACGACCCCACAATCAGGTCGAGATATCCGTCAGCGTTCAGGTCAGCGGTCTCCAGACCAATGGGGCTGGGCAGCTCGAGTAACGATTTACGCTCACTGTGGAACCCGTCTGGACTGCCCCAAAAAACTCGGACTTCGTGGCTTGCGTAACTGGTCACCGCGATGTCGAGCCAGTCGTCGCGGTTGTAGTCGCCGATCGCACACCCGATGGAGCGGTGCGGGCTCAGTATTGCCTGGCGACGATCGCGGCTGAAACCGTCGACGGACCCATAATAAATGACCAGCACTTCGGGCCGACCGTCATCGTGTTCAAAGGCACCTAACACGATGTCGAGATACCCGTCGCGGTTCAAATCGGCAACGTTGCTGGAACCGAGACCGAATTCACGAAGCGCAACTCTCTTTTTCTCGTCAAATCCATGCAAAGCGTTCGGGCTCAGGGGGCCGCCAAAAAAAACATTGGCGCCCAAATTCGGATCCGCGTCCGCCGCCTCACCCACGTGCCCCGAATTGAGGGAGATCAGATCGACCAGACCATCGGCATTCAGATCGGCACCACTTGCCTCGTATCCACTGTTCACCGGCATCTTCCACACCCGCGCCGGGTCGAAACCTGCGGCTGCCCCCCAATAGACCAGAGGTGGTACCTTTTCATGAAGGGTCCCGCCTCTGGCATTACAGAACACCGCGCGAGCCGGGGTTTGGCCGTCGGACGGAACGACAGCCACATCGCTGGCACCCTCGGTGCTGACCACCCCGCTGGCCGGCCGCCACTGCCTGTTTTCCCGTCCCAACAAGATAACGGATTCGCCCTCGTAGGTGTCGCGACCTTGATAGACAGCAATCGCCAGGTCCTGACGACCATCCTGGTCAAAATCGCCGATCGCCGTGGCGCTGGCATGCGGAATGTTCAGTACCGTGGATTCCGACCAGTCGGAATCGCTCCAAGAGGATGTTCACGGATGTTTCGCTCTCGTGTGCTGCACCGGCCTCGCCACCCGCAGCATGACCAATATCAAAATCAGTGAGAACCAGTTCGGGCTTTTGGTCCCCGTCCAGGTCACCCACTGCGACATGAGAGGCACTGAACCCCTTGTGACTGGTCACATCGCCCCACTCGCGGGGGACTCGAGCGCCAACAAGATAAACCTCTCCGCTGCCATGAGTGCCGATGACCAGGTCGGCAGCGCCATCTCCATCCATGTCCTTGGCAGTGATACACTGCACGCCGTCTCCCGGCAGCTCAATCTGACCGCGTTGAAACTCCACCGATAGAACCTGTGACTTCACCGCCCACACCAGGTGAATTTTCCCGTCCGCAGACAAAATGGCCAAGTCGGAGGCACCATCTCTGTCGAAGTCACCGCTGGCAAGGTCGATTGCTGCACGGATTCCCAAATCCTGACGCCTCGTGAGAAGATAACCTCGCTTGCTCCCCCAGTAGATCCGAACAATGTTTCCCGGTGGCTGACCTGGCAACCAGGCTTCCTCCCCCAGTACCACAATGTCGGGCTAGCCATCATGGTTCAGGTCTGCCAAGGTGATCGCCTTGGCTCCGCGTATCGGCAGTACACCGGCAACGCGGTGGGCAGGCCAGCCGTCTGTCCCACCCCAGGCAATGCTCACAAATCGTCGAGGATGCTGCAGGCCGCTTTCATTAGGCAAGAAAACCAGGTCGTAATGGCCATCACGATTCAGATCGCCCACTGCCACCTGCAGACTTCCTTCGACCAGAAGCTCGCTTTGTTGAATCCGGCCCTCCCTGGTGACACCGGTAACGCTGGCGGGGATGAAGGCGAACGAATCGTGCGTGCTGTTGAAGACGAGGTCGATGTGACCGTCCTGGTTCAAGTCGAAGCGGTGGATATTGCGAAGGGTGCCGTCGCGGCTGACGTAGAGATTCTGACCGGATGCATCGAGGCGTCCATCAGCGAAGTCGTCGAACGTGTCTTCGACCCACGTTATTTCCGCGGCCGGAGACGAAGTGCCGGAAATTGCCAACAAACTCAACAACAAAGAAATCAAAACCCGGCTGAGACTCGACTGTCGTACTGCTGCGAATTTCATGTCAAAGTTCCTCTTGCCAAATTGAAATAGTCCGGGATGGAAAGTCCCGATGGAAGAGTTTCGGAGTGGTGGCGGGCCGTTTCACTATGTTTTAATAAGCGGGCTGGCGCCGCGGGAGCAGTTTCGTCACTCAACCTGCCTCGCTCGACTCTCCGCCCGCTGGAGTTTCCTTGAAATCCAGTACTTCTTCACACCACAAGGCTGTGGCCAACAACTGACGTTCATGGTGGGCAGCTCCCACCAGTTGAAGTGCGGTAGGCATCCCTTCGGGAGTCAAACCACAGGGGATTGACACTGTCGGCAGCCCTGAATGAGTCCAAGGTGAATTGAACTTGGGGTCGCCGGTGGTGTCGAGACGCTGAGGTGCCGCTGAAGGAGCCGCAGGGGTCAGCAGGGCGTCAAATCCCACCAGGCAAGTCGCCATCTGCTGCCTGAAGGCCCTTTGATGGGCCAGAGCGGCGGCGTAATCAACAGCCTGGCAGGACAATCCGGCCTCGATCAGGGAGGCAATGGCTGGACTGTACTGGTCCGACTGTCGTAAAAAACAATGGCGGTGGTACTCGGCACCCTCTACCTCCATGATCCTGCGATGTTGTTCCAACACATCAGCGAACAGGTCGGGTAAGCCCACCACGCGCACTTCACTTCCCGCAGCCTCTAGACGCTCCCGTGCCATGCGAATCGATTCGCCCATCGCTGCGTCACACTCCTCCAGAAAAAAAGTTTCCGGAATCCCCAGTCGGGGAGCCGTCCGCTCAGCCTCCAGACCCGCTACAAAGTCCACTTCGCGATCGGAAGCAATGACGTTCAACATCATGGCCAAATCTCTCACACAACGCGTCATCGGTCCGGGATGATCCAGATGGTAGGCGAAAGGAACAATCCCCTCGAGGCTGACCAAGCCGAAAGTGGGTTTACAACCCGCAATACCACAGTAGCTGGCAGGTCGGGTGATCGAGCCGCCGGTCTGCGTGCCAATCGCAGCCAGGCACATGCCGGTGGCCACTGCCGCCGCCGAACCACTACTCGAACCGCCGGGTGTGGCATCCGTATTCCAGGGATTTCGCGTTGGCGGAGGATCAAACGACGCAAACTCTGTCGTGACAGTCTTGCCAAGGATAATCGCGCCAGACCGCCGCAAAGCGCGCACCAACGTCGCGTCCTTGGTCGCAAGATGGTCCGCGCGCAACGGGGAACCCGCTTCCGTTGGCCAACCGCCAACGTCAATGATGTCCTTGATGCCCACGGGGATGCCGTGCAGGGGCCCCATCCATTCGCCCCGTACTGCCTGGTCGGTCCGCTCTGCAGCACAACGCAACGCGCCTTTCGCGTCCACACGGACCCAAGCATGAATTTCAGAGTCAAGTTTCTCGATGCGCGCCAGGCAGTCTCCCACCAATTCCGTGGGGGTCAACTGCCCTGTGCGAATCCGTTCGACCGCTTCATGTATCGTATTCATCACGATCTCGTATTAGAGGGTTCCTGGTCAATGAGCACGAAAACATGGCCAGCGTGAGAGGAAACATCCAACAGCCGCGTTATTATACTTGACGGACCACTGGCCCGGGCTTCATCGGTATTTAAATATCCCTTGTTGAGTTCGTTGAGGAGTCAACAGAACGAAGACATTCTCCTACCCTATGTGAACCGTGGTCAAGGTTCCACCACAATTCGTGCTTGTACTTCCAGCTTGATTGCGTTTGATCTCACGCGTCAAATCTCCTGAAGTGAAAGTTGCTGATGGTGGCTGTTGCTGCAGAACCTTCCCTTCTTCCGCTAATCTGCGTTGGCTCACCGGGAGAAATCATTCAACCCGTCCGATCACCTGGTGCACGATCATCATTTTCTGCCAGATCTTACGAGACAGACCGGTGGTGAGCGTTTCAACTTCACTGACGGCGGCTAATGCTACAACGTCGTTAAAGTTCTGGACGTAAAGAGCGGCCAATTTGCCTGTCAACGCCAGCATTTCACTGCAGTAGTCCAAGTAGCGGCCCAGTTCGGCCCGGGACATGGTAAGGCGGGGGGACACGTTCGTCGTGACAATCGTCGATGTGACTCGTTCTGGATCCTTCGTCAATTGGTGCATGTCAATAATGTGGGCGATCGAACGGAGTTCGTGAATCATCTTCAGGGCCCGTGCACGCTTCACACGGGCTTCCAGCGTTGTAAGAAACAACAGAATCGCTCCTAATACGATCAATACATTTGTGCCCGCGTCCAACAGTTGCAGCAGATTGTCCCATTGCCTCACCTGATCGGTTTCTACACCGTCCATTTCCACGAGATGTTGAACGAACGCCAGGCGTATACCGATAACAAAAGCGATGATCAATACAGAGACAACGAGCCGGATAACATAGATGGGGCGCGTGAGTTGTTCACTTCGAAGCTTTGCAATCCGTGCGGTGGTGAGCAACTGTTTACACACAACATACAGTCCTGCATCGGGGAACCGTGCTGCAATGCGTTCCGACAACCGTTCAACGGTAGCAACAATACGAGCAGCATCTAAATTCTGGTATTGACCCGTGACATCTGTTCCCTCCACTTGCCTACCCTCCTCTAGATAGATGGCGCTGCTGATGTACTAAACCGTCTCGCTAGTGAGTCCCCGGGGAAGGGTGAACGCTTCCCACCTGCTACGTCAATGGATCATTAAAAGGTGCCATTCACCGGTTGCAACTCTTTGCGGTGTGTTGCGTCAAATTGTGCCCAGTTGGATCAATGCGTTCGCAAGGAATTGGCCCAGGCGGTTTGCAACGGTATTTGCAACTCTCGACAGATTTCAAAATCCTGCTGGCTCAATCATCTGCACCCCATACGAAGCGGCCACCGGTCTCCGGCGAGTAGCCAATGCATCCCGGACAAATAAATCTCTTATTAGCGATACCGACGAAAATTTTAGTCCGTGTTCAGGATGTCAATGGGCCGCGCGGGCGAGATCGCAAACCGGATGGCAGTGACCACTACACAACGACCCTGCCTTGACTGGCTTCGCTGGACACGGCCTCTAGCCGTCAATGTTTCAAGTCAGTCCCGTCCGGACTCGGCGATCAATTGACTTGCAACAAAATCCTCATTCAATGTCACTCCAAGTCCTGGACCATCGGGTACACGAATCCAGCCGTTCTCGGCCTGGACTTTTTCGCAAGTCATCTCGTGACGCAAGGGTGAATCATCCACACAATCTTCAAACAGAAAGGCGTCCCGGCAGGTGCTCAACCAGTGCAGGCTGGCTGCCACAGTGACCGGACTGGTGTAACAATGATTACAGAGACGAGCACCGATCTCTTCGACCCGCTGTTTGATATACGCCGCTTCAGTAAACCCGTTACGAGCCAAATCAATCTGGTACACATCTAAAGCTCGACGGTCAATCAACGGTGCAAACGCCTGCCTTCCACAGTCCGATTCACCGGCCGCGATGGGGACTGGTGACCGGTCGCGGAGCCACCGGTAGCCTTCCACGTCATCCGGAGACAGCGGCTCTTCCAGCCACTCGATATCATATTCCGAAAAAACGTGAGCTCGCCGCAATGCCGTACGTGCATCCCAGACACAACCAGCGTCAATCAACAAGGTGGCGTCCGCACCCAACCCTTCCCGGGCACCGCTCACCAGTTCGATATCGAGCCTTTCGCTCTCTCCCATGGGTTCCCAGCCGAACTTGACAGCCTGATACCCGGCTTCCCGCCAACGACGTCCGATGTCAGCAGTCTCCTGGCCATCTTGGCCAAACAGTATCGAAGCGTAAGCGAAAATCTGATCGTGGCGTTTGCCACCAAGCAGGCGGTGGATCGGTTCACCAAAATGCTTGCCCTTCAGATCCCACAACGCCATGTCCACCGCAGCCATCGCGGTGATCGTGACTGAACGACGGCCGGAATACATCGTACGATGATACATTTTTTCCCACAAACGGCCGATCTCCAGCGGGTTTTCACCGACCAACAATTCCCTTAAACCACAAGTGATATTGTGACTGAACGGTGCATCAAACACCGCTTTAACCATTTCAGGCGACGAGTCGGCCTCGCCAACCCCTTCCAGACCATTGTCAGTCCTCACCCGAATCAGGACAGAGTCCTGGCTACCGGCGGTTTTGGCTTCGACATTTTCAACTCGTAAAATCTGGCAAATGACTTCGGTGATTTTCATCGTCTTATCAATGGTAGGAGGGAAACAATAGGAGGGAAACAAAACGTCAACTCTGCCAGCCGGGCCCGTTCTCTTCCATGGCGTGACGGCAGCCCCATCGTTTTACGCCATGTTGAAATCCAAGCCAATGGCCCCCTTGAAAAGAGCCTTCCACGACCGCCCTGGTCGCATTTCTGTTCGAAGGCCTCAAAGATCCCGTTGCGACGATGGCTGGCGGCAACAGCCACCGTTGCCGATCCGGCGTCGAGCGTGCCCCGGCCCCGTGGTCAAACCGCGGCAAGTTCCTGTTTCCGACACTTCTGCGGACCCCTGGTGAAAGACAATTGATCGCCCGACATCGCCGACCCGGACACCTGACGCCTCCAGCAGGCAACCAGTCTCCCCAAATCAGAGCGAATTGCCCCAATCGTACCGTTGATTGTTGCTCCGGAAAAAGTGAGAATTGAAACACTGCCCAAAAATAAAACCTGCTTTACTCCTGGAGCCAAACGATGCAAAACGTGTCTCTAAGATGTGTCACCATCATTACGCTGTGCTGGTTTCTTGTCAGTTCAAACGCGGTAGCGGAAAAACCTTCCCGGTTTGTCGACCTGTCCTTGCTTGTCGCGCCCGGTTACCCCTGCACCTGGCCCGGTTTCCCTCGTTTTCGTCTGCTACACGAGCAAAAGATTGGACGCAACAGCGCGTACAACATCGACACGTTAATCATCGATGGCAATACCGGCACCCAAATGGACACGCCCCCACATTCGGTCGCGCGTCCCGAGTTGGGCCTGGCAAAGTCGAATGATTTCGGCCTTGAATTTTCAGACAAGACACCAGCCTGGAAACTCGGAGGGGAAGCCTGCGTCGTCGACCTGTACGAGATACGCGACAAGGCACCCAAGGGTGCCAGTCCGAGGATTTTCAAGCGACACATAACTGACTGGGAGAAAAAACACAGGCAACTCCGGGAGGGCGATGTGTTGCTCTACCGCAGCGGGTACACGGATGCCTATTACGCGCCGCTCCCGGCTGGCCGCAGGATGATCGCCGATGTTGTGGAACAAAAAGCTCCAGGCTACCCTGGCCCGGAAATTGAAACCATGGAATATCTTGCCGGGCAACGCAACGTCATGCACATCGGCACCGACAGCCCCAGCATGGGAACCCTGCCTGACCTGACGGACCCATCGCACCTGGCGGCGCTCAAGTTCGGTGCCGTCTTCACCGAAGGTGCCACCGGGTTGGGCCAACTGCCCACTACCGGGGCTTTCTACTGCATGCTCAGCCGCAAGAACGAAGGTGGGCCCTACACCGAAGGTCGGGCCTTCGCCATTGTGGGTGGCGCCTTGCCCAAGACTTTAATCGCATCGATTCGCAACAAGCGGGCCATCGATCTGTCGGTGGTGAATTCTATCGACTATCCAATGACCTGGCCCGGCAAGGGTGCTGGCCGGCAGCGTCAACCTTTCACACGTGGCAACTTCTTGTACGCTCAGGAACTGCAATTCTTCCACCACGGTCATGTCACCGACAGCATGGCCGGTACCCACCTGGTGCCACCTGCTTATGCCCTGCCGCCACAACATCTAAGCCCCAATGCTTATGCGCCCCAAGCTCGCGGCTGGCTGGACGAATACGAACAGAAGTACGGGCCCCGCGGTGTGAGCGACGTGACCACCGAAAAAGTGCCGATTTCCCAAACCTGCGGCTGGGCTCGCGTCATCAACGTGCAGCATCTGGTTGGAACGACGCGCCGCGATCACTGGCCTGCCTCACCGCAAATTACCGTCGATCTGATTAAAAAGTTTGAGGCGGCCAAGGGTCCGCTTCAAGCTGGTGAGGTCGTTATCTTCCACAGCGCCCACGTCGACCGCTATTTTTTGCCGCACATCGCGGGAGAAGCGTGCATGGCCGACCCCCTGAATGGCAAAAGCGAAGGTTGGCCGGCACCCAACCCCGCTGCAATCGCCTACCTGGCAAAACGCGGCATTCGCTGCGTGGCCACCGATGCACCGTCACTGGGAGGTGTCGATCCTAAAAACGCGTTGATGACCTACTGGATGCTGGGAAGCAAAGGCATGGTGGGTGTCGAATTCCTGACCAATGCCGGAGCCTTACCGGAACGATCCTATTTTCTGTTCGCAGCGATCAAAATCCAAGACTGCTGCGGCGGACCGGGCCGAGCCATCGCACTGTATTAGTCCGATCGCGTTCAGCTTTCCAGTGAAATCGCCCGGTCAGCAATAAAACCCGATAAGGATAAAGCTGGTCTGCGGAAACTCTTCGGCACCAGTCCAGCATCCATCTTTCCATCAACCAGTCAACGGAACGATCCTGGCGCTCGTGGCAAACCGCGCTGAAGCACATCGTCTCCTCGCACGAGAAAGTATTCTCGTGGCATCGGGGAACCGTCGCGATAGTCTTCGTACATTTTTTCGCCCATGTCTCCTTCAGCCGACATGTAACGCAATACCAACACCCTGCGCCAACGCCGTGATTGATTAGGAGTCGAATAATGGGGGAGCATCGTGTCGTGCAGTCCCGCTCCTCCGGCAGGCATACGATACTGACACGTCGCGCTGTCGACATCCGGCGGTAGCGCCTGCGGGGCGATCATCTGATCGAACAGGGCATCTTCCCGGGCGTCGATCGGTAATGTGCCTTTCCGATGCCAACCGGGCAAAACCACCATGGCCCCGTTATCCTCGTCCATCGCATCGAAAGCGATCCACAAACCGGCCGGAAGCGGTCCCCCTACATTCCAATAGGGCGCGTCCTGATGCCAGGGAATCTCAATTCCCGACCCGGGGGGCTTGCACAGCATGTGCGTCGACCACAAGACAATGTTCGCTCCGATCTGAGATTCCATCGCGTCGAGAATGCATGGCTCGTTGGCCAGATCCCAAATCCACCGCTTGATGCAATGGGGCGAGATGATGTCAGCCGGGTCTCGTCCCGGCTGAAGTTCCGACAACATCACATCAATTTCCCGCTGGCAGCAAGCCAAGGCCTCGTCGGTAAGAAAATGGTCGTAAGTGCGATATCCGTTCTGGCGGTAAAACTCCTGATCTGCTTCCGAAAACATCCAGTCGCTTCGAATCATGGACATGGGATGATTCTCCGTAAAATCAAGCTGGGCGAACTGTCATGGTGATCACTGTCGACGGCCATCGGAAGTGATTGTCGTTCGCAATCTTTGAACTACTTCTGGCTGACAATACTAGGTTGCGGCCACAATGGCCAGTACCAGCACGCCACTCCCTGCAAACGACGCCAATCGCGAGGACCACCTGGGCGGCCACGGCCCTACTGTCTTCCCGAAAAACCACCCATCCTATCCTCCTTCCAACAAGCGGGCGCCCACTCGCTCGACCACAAGAACCCGGACCGCCTCGGTTAAGAACAGAACCACCGGTTTCCAACCTAAAAATGGAGGGTCTGAAAAGAGTGCAAATCCGGTGGCTGCTGTGGGACCGTCTTCGCAAAAAGTTGTCGGAGGCACTCCTGATTGGGTGCAAACGGGGCTTTCACGGCAACAGATTGTCCGAATCAGTGTCACGAAGACCCGCCGGCAAACCGTCCAACCTACGAAGAATAGCGCCGCCACAGGGACAGGCAGCCTTCGCCGGTCGTGAAAATAATGGGAGGCAAAAAAAAACGGGGGCCTCTGATGTGCCAAAACTTTTGGCGTGCCAGATGGCCAGGGGCAAATCAACCACCGGACAATAAATTCATCAGAGACCCCTCGGGCCAGCTTAAATCGGGTACACAGAAATCACTCTGTGTGGTCTGGCTCTTACGCATTGTGTGTGCCAAAGGACGCTGGCCTCTTGATTGTTCTTCCAGGTCCATCCTCAAAGTATTTGGTCTTCACGACTTAACTCCGGCGGACCGACAATCTCATTTCGATACGAACCGGGGCACGAAAACTGTACCGGAGCGTTCTGCAACAGATCACCTGTCGCACTGTTGCAGGTCTGAACGACTTGGTCCGTAAAACGGGATAGAACAGTGCCGGTCGGCCGAAAGTGTCTCATACCGAGATCACAAGCAGCAATTTTTCCGTATCCTTCAGCCAGCAAACAGGATACGATAAACTGTTTGATTCGCAGCGAGGTATTTTGAGAATAGGTAATAAATCATTCAACCACTCAATATCACCTGGACGGTGGAGAAAGGTTCGACCGGCCCGGCTTTTTCTCTGCTTAAGTCCAAAAGAATTTGCGGAAAGCCCGCTTTGCCCTTCAGATAGAAGGACATGGATGCACGAGGATCATTTGCCCCCGATCGATTAACGAAAGGCTTTGAATGGATCTCCCCAGGGTGGGACGAATGCCTCCCACTGCGAACACGGTGCTGATTGCGGTCAATCCCAGTGCCGGTAAAGGAAGTCGGCGACATCTGCCGGACCAACTCGCGAGTCGACTGACGGAACAGGGTTTCCAGGTCCGTTTTGTGCAGGAGTTGGAGGAATTGACAGAGCAAAGCCATCGTCTTCAATCCGAAGGAAAGCTACGAGCGGTGGTCGCAGCGGGAGGAGACGGTACAGCTGCCACGCTGGTCAATCGAATTCCACCCGCTACTCCCATGGCTATCTTGCCTCTGGGAACCGAGAACCTGCTGGCGAAGTATCTCGACCAGATCACATCGCCAGAGCACCTCAGCAAAATCATCAACCAGGGCTTGGTGGTCCGTTTGGATGCAGGACTGGCTGGTGATCGTATCTTTTTGCTCATGGCCGGGTGTGGCTTTGACGCAGACGTTGTACGTCGGATGCACCAAGGTCGAAGTGGAAACATCACTCATTTTGACTATGCCAAACCTCTCTTGGCCAGTTTACGTCATTACCCATTTCCGAGCCTGCGGATTGATTACGAAACCGACAACCCATCGGGAACACACGAACAGAAAACGATTCAAGCCCGTTGGGCTTTTATCGTCAATCTGCCTCGTTATGCAGGAGGGCTGAAATTTGCTCCGAATGCCGTGGGAACCGACGGATTACTCGACGTTTGCACATTTCAAGAGGGAAACTGGTGGCATGCACTGCGTTACCTGGGCGGTGTCCTCACGGGAAGACATGTGAACTGGCCCGATTGCCAGATCGTGCGCACGAAACGTCTACGGGTAATCGCCGAGCAACGATCCTGCGACGAAGTCCCGTATCAGTTGGACGGAGACCCCGGCGGAGCGTTGCCAGCTGACATTCAGGTCCTGCCGGGCCGTCTCAGCCTGCTGGTATCAGAAAGTTGGGCAGCCGGACACGGACTTTCAGTCAATCAGGAATCATCGACTCTGTCAAAATTGTCAGAAACTCGTACGTACGCAGTTTAATACAAAGAATATTTCACTCGCCCGTTCTTCTGTCCGGTTATCTTTGTTACCTTGTTGAATCTCTTGCCTTCCAATTGAAAACAAATCGCTACTTTCCAAGATTTCGCACTTTTTATCCCCCCTGGTACTTCCTCATGACACAAACTTTCTCATGACCGAACGGCTCGCGAAAATTGGTACCTATCGCTGCGGATCGGATCAACGGTTGCTGCTGATTTGTGGGCCTTGCGTAATCGAAAACGAAAGCATCACTCTCAAAACAGCTGAACGCTTGCACGAAATCACGCGACAGCAGCCAGTGCAACTCGTCTTCAAGGCATCGTTTGACAAGGCAAATCGAACCAGCATGGACGCCTTTCGAGGAGTTGGTTTGGATGACGGTCTTAAAATCCTGGAAAAGGTGGCTCATGCAACGGGTTTGCCGGTCACCACGGATATCCATGAACCGCACCAGGCTGCTGCAGTTGCCGAGGTATGCCAACTGATCCAAATTCCAGCATTTCTGGCCAGGCAAACTGATCTTCTGGTGGCCGCCGCTGCGACCGGACGTGCGGTGAACGTCAAAAAGGGGCAGTTCCAATCCCCCTGGGACATGCAGCATGTGGTGAACAAATTGAAAGCCTCGGGATGCGAGCATGTCTTACTTTGTGAGCGGGGAACTTTTTTCGGATACGGACGATTGGTGAACGACATGCGTTCACTTCCGCAGATGCAAGACTTGGGGGTTCCGGTTGTTTTTGACGCGACACACAGTGTCCAGGAACCTGGTGGCTTGGGAAACGCCACCGGGGGACAACGTGAAATGATCGAACCTTTGGCGAGAGCTGCGATTGCTGTGGGTGTTGATGGAATGTTTTTCGAAACCCATCCTGATCCTGCTTGTTCACCCAGTGACGGCCCGAACATGATACCCCTGGACCACATCGGGGACCTCCTGAATCGGCTACTTATCCTGCGGGAAGCCGTGGAGCGAATATCTTGACCGGCAACTTCAATTTCACAACCCGCTTCGGATTCGCATCGCGGCTGTTGATCCTCACCATCTGGATCCCCGGATTGATCCTCAGTATCGGGTGTCATCCGACTACAAAACCTGCCTCACGCCACCGCCCCAACACCGCAAATGTTTCGGGATCTCGCCGCGATGACCTCGCTCGAACTTTAGAACTGCTGGACAGTCTGGACCTCTACGATCTTCAGGAAGCAAGACGACAAGCCCTGTTTAATCTGGAACGTTGGGGGGCGAAACAGAACGCCGACAGTGACTGGGCAGCAGACAAGATACTCGATCAACTACCTGCCCGATTGAAACGGGTGAATCGCGACATGAAAATTACCGGCGTCCAGTTCAACGCGGACGACGTCGAATTCCTCCTGGAAAACATTTTTCTGAGAGAGATCGCGCGAGCCGTCTCCGCGAAATCGAAACTCGATCCACTGGTGCTGAACTGGCTGGAAAATTCCGGTTCCGAACTCTCGAAAGAAGAACTGCGGGACCTGAGTCTGGCCGCTCGTTTGTTTGACTGGACAATCCGTAATATTCAACTCGAAGAATCCCGACCGCTGGTCCGCAAGCCCAAGCTGGTCGTCGGCCCCGCCCCTGCTCCGCGCAATGTTCGTGAAAAAACAGAGCCACGGGACCCCTTATCCGTCGGCCCCGGCGAAATGTTTACCGTCGGTGAGACATTGCTTACGGGACTCGGTGACGCACTCGATCGAGCGCGACTGTTCATTCTGCTATCGAGACAGCGCGGATTGCAAATCGTGCTCCTGGCAGTTGAAGAAAACAATTTCGTCGAACCACGGCCATGGTTGTGCGGCGTATTAATTCAGCAAGAGCTTTACTTGTTTGACACACGGTTAGGACTTCCGGTGCCGCGATTGGATGGAACTGGAATTGCAACACTGCAAGAGGTCATCCAGGAACCTGCAATCCTGCGACAACTGGATCTCGAAAATGAACCCTATTGGATTCGCGATCGCGATGTTCGCCGGGTGATCGCCCTGATTTATGCCTCACCACGAGCGTTATCGTTTCGCATGCAAAGAATCGAACAACGGCTAGCAGGTGACAGAAAAATGAAACTCACCGTGGCAGCAACACAACTGGCCGAACGTGTTCAAGCCTGCCCGGGAATCAAGAAAGTTCAACTCTCGCTGCTTCCTTTCGAACGGTTGAGATTTCGCAAGAACCTACAAAGTCAGTTAAAAAAGGACGATAAGACTCCCAACCCCGTAGCCCACAAAATCTTCTTTATCGAAACGATGACACCTCTTTATCGGGCTCGAATTCTGCATTTTCGATCTCAGTTCGACGATCAGCCGGAACGACAGGGGGCCCGCTCCTACTACTTGAGCAGTCGCCCACCGGACAAGCTGGTTCATCGCCTGGCAACGGACCCGGCAACCCAGCTGAAGTGGAACGTCGACAAGTTGACCAGCCGGGAGCGTTCGATGCGTCTCCAATTCATCATGCGCGCAAAACAGGCGGCCAGTTATTGGCTGGGCCTGCTTTGTTATGAGGACCATGATTACGTCGTCGCTCGCGACTATTTTGAAACCAGGACCATCGTGGCCAGCCCTCAAGGTCCCTGGATCTCCGGGGCGCAATACAATCTCGCCAGAACCTTCGAAATGCTCGACCAAACCGACAGGGCGGTGCAACTTAACTCGACCGATCAATCGCCACAAAGGCACGGAAATCTGCTGCGCGCTAAGTTTCTGGACGAAGCAGTCACGAGACGAAATGCAAAGTAATGCCTGCTGGGTGGGCGACGGTTACGAACACCGGGCCGCACCTCACCCGTCAAATTTTTCGCCGGTCAATCGCTCAAATGCTTCGACGTACTTCATACGGGTTTGCTGAATTATTTCGTCGGGCAGGCCCGGGGGCTGACTCTCTTTGTCCCAGGACGTGGTTTCCAGCCAGTCACGAACGAATTGTTTGTCAAACGAAGGGGGATTTTTCCCGGATTCGTACAAATCGGCGGGCCAAAAACGTGAACTGTCCGGAGTGAGCACCTCGTCGATTAGAATGAGTTCACCATCCGCCCAGCCCCATTCAAACTTGGTGTCCGCAATGATAATGCCACGTTGGATTGCATATTCAGCACCGCGTTGATAGACGTCAAGACTTTTCTCACGCAACGTCGTGGCCACTTCGGTACCAACAATCTCACACATCCGTTCAAAAGAAATATTGATATCGTGGCCGGAATCCTCCTTGGTCGCCGGAGTGAAAATCGGTTCTGCAAGCTGGCAACCCTGCTCCAGGCCGTCTGGCAAACCTATTCCACAGACGCTCCCGGACTGCTGATACTCCTTCCAGCCAGATCCGATCAAGTAACCACGAACGACACATTCGATTGGTACCACATCGGCTCGACGGCAAAGCATGCTTCTTCCGTGCAATGAGCCACTATCGATTTCTTCCGGAAGATCCATCTCGGCCAAATCGACGGACAACATGTGATGGGGTACATCCAATCTGTCAAACCAGAAAGCGCTGATCTGTGTGAGAACACTTCCTTTATCAGGTATACCGGTTGGCAGAACCCAATCGAACGCACTGATTCTATCGGTACTCACCAACAAAAGAGCGTCACCTAAATCGTAAACATCCCGTACTTTTCCTCGGCGTACAGGCAAGGACAGTGCAGTTTCCAAAACGATGTCGCTCATGAAGATTCCCTTCCGTTTCGTTTAGATCGAACCTTGATGTGTCAGCAGGTCTTTCAATATATCATCCAGTGCCGGACTGGCCAGTCCGCAAGGGCCGCCTGTTGTGCCCCCGTAAATGTCAGGGTAGACTCGTTCCCAGGTGCCGTGGCCTATAGTTCTGGTGGTCCGCGCTGCAACATCTCGTCGCAAACCGGAACTCATTGTTTACCGCCGAGTTGCAAAACGTCCCGACGATTGTCTGGCCATCGTCGCACGCAACGCATCCTTCGGACAAGTCTGCAAGGTCACCACACCATGGGTCTGATCAAATTCCAGGTCCCCCGACTGGATCGGATCAAGCCGGATGCGGCGGAACGTGCCTACATGGCCGATCTTGAGGGAGTTCCCTGGGCTGGTCACCTTTGTTGGAACGGAGATTGCCTGGTGTTGTCGCGCGAAGCAGACGATTCCGGTAATTTTTACATTCCCTGGGAAGTTCCCGGACATGGTGAACTGATACTTTGTACAGGCACCCTGATCGAACGGTCTGCCCCTTACTCACTACCCATCGAACTTGCGCGTGGTACGCTGCACCGCCTGCGATCCCAGTTGGCTTCATGGCAAATGATGGGGTTGCTGGTTCCCGACACTGTCCAACAGGCCGTAGCCGAAGCATTACAGACCTTTGCGACAGCGGTGACCGACCAAGTCAAAAGTCCGCAGACAGTCGAATATGCCGATCACGCATTGCAGGCCGCACTACGAGCGATCGACTTGCTCGTCGACCAATATTCACATCAAGTCATCACATCGAGACAGCAACAAACGGAAAAGCTCTCAACAGTCTTTGCTGTCAACCTTGGTCACACCGCCGTACACGACAAACAGGCTGCGCAACTATTGACGGCGTTCAATTCGGCGGCCGTACCGCTCACCTGGAGCCGGGTCGAAACCAGCGCAGACTCGATGCACTGGAAAACCTACGACCGGCAGGTCAAGTGGTGTCGGCGCAACAGAATACGAACCATCGGCGGCCCTCTCATTCGGCTCGATGCGGCAGGTCTTCCCGATTGGCTCGTACTGTGGGAAGACGACTTTGAAGTCATCGAATCGTATGTGTTAAACTACGTTGAAACAGCTATTCAACGTTATCAAAACAAAATTACTTTATGGAACTGCGCAGCCCGTACCAATACGCGCAGTTCCCTCCGGATTACTGAGGAGCAGCAACTTCGACTGACAGCCAAAATCATTGAGCGAGCTCGACAGATCGAAGAACGAACGCCGATGATTGTAACGTTCGATCAACCGTGGGCCGAATACGTCGCCAGCACACCGATGGACCTCACGCCCTTCCAACTCGCAGACACGTTGGCTCGATCCAAACTGGGAATTTCTGGATTTGGGATCGAACTCAACTTGGGATACTGGCCGGGAGGCAGCGGATCGCGTGACCTGCTGGAAATCAGCCGCCTACTCGATCGCTGGAGTCTGTTGGGACTCCCGCTGTTTGTATTTCTGGTAACACCCAGCGGTACCTCCGTCGACCCGGAGGCAGACACCCAGGCCCGTCCCGTCAGCAGTACGCCAGGCGACCAAGTCACCCCTCAGGGTCAACAAGCGTTGATCGATCGCCTGGTGCCTTTATTACTCAGCAAACAAAATCTGCGTGGCGTTGTGTGGAATCGACTTGCAGATGCGCCCGCTCGGGACTTTCCCCACGGCGGCCTGTTCGATGTGAGAGGCAAAGCCAAACCCGTACTGGACTCTCTGACTCGGATTCGTCAGGAGCACCTTGTGTGACCGCCCCCAACTGGCCGAGGCCATCGTGACCAAGCCTCACTCTGCACAAGGATCAATGATACAAAACGGAAGAACAAACCTGGAAAGACAAATTGGCTTGTCAAGTCACTTGGTGACCTGGCCACCTTGACCTCGCATTTTTCCCCGGGCTCGATTCAACGTAGGGCCGATGCTGTTTTCAGGCACTCCCGTCTCGTCGCTGATCTCTCGGTAGCTCTTTCCTTCCAGATGATACTTCCGAACGATCCGTTCCTCGCTGGCGTTAAGACCTTCCAGAAGACGCGCAACCTCTTCGCGGTCACTCAGACGTTGTTCGGGTACACTGTCCGTCACCCGATCAGGTAAGGATTGTTCGGCTAACATTCCTAACGAAGAAGGTGCCTTACGTCGCAGCAATTCCTTCACAACAATCCGCCGGGAGACAACCGTCAAATAAGTGGCCAAACTGGACTGGCGACGAAATCTTCGCAGGACTGCAAGATCATTCTGAACGATCGCCAAAAAAACGTCGGCCGCTAAATCATCGCGATCCTCAGGAGTGAGTTGTATCGCGCGCGACTGAGCAGTGTGGTTAATCACATGGATTACCAAACCGACAAACCGATCGACAAATCCTTCCCAGGATCTCGGGCGACGAGCAAGACAGTCGTCAAGTAGATTTCGGTCGATTTCAGACAGTGCCACGCCAGCTAACCAGCTTTCCGATGTGCACACAGACTGGTATCCGCCAGCCATGAGAGCACTCTTAAGGTACGCAACCGCAATAATCAATTTTAGTTAGGGCCCAAGAACTGAGCAAGGCTGACCGCGTCAATGCCGAAACATGCTGATAGCTATGCATGGTCATGGTTCACTGTCTTGACACTCGTCCAAGCCAGTACTAATATTTGCGCAGGTACTTCGGGCAAGAACTAGAACTACAGTTCTCTGGTGTGTGGGCAGTTTCAGCTGCCTCTTCCTGTCCTGAGTTGGAAGGTAAATCAACACAATTTCGGTGTCTGTTTTCCCTGAAAAGGGGTCGCCGTTAGCAAACCAGGCGAAAGCCGTTACAAGGAGAAGGACGCAGATGACGCACGTGGTTGCCCAACCCTGTTTTGGCTGCAAATACACCGATTGCGTGGTAGTCTGCCCCGTGGAATGCTTCTACGAGGGCGACAAAATTCTTTACATCCACCCAGACGAATGCATTGACTGCGAAGCATGCGTTCCCGAGTGCCCAGTCGAAGCCATTTTCCATGAAGATAATTTACCGGATGAATGGAAACCCTTCCTGGAACTCAACGCCGAAATGGCGACGCAGTGCGAAGTCATTACGGAACGAAAGGAACCTTTGACAGGAAGTTAGGTGACTTTTGCTCACCTCTGTCAATAAAGGTGCGCCGGCCTTCGTCTGTCGTATGAGTCGGACCGGTTGCTAGCCCAGGAAACAAAATCTGTTTGCACCGGGAATTTCCTTGTCTGCCCCGGACATTCTGTGAAAATGTGCTCAAACAAGCGTTTCCATGCGGGAAACCCCGGTTCAGTCGCTTCATACACATGCCCATGATGAGCGTCATAGCGGCGAGTGCCCCAGACGGGAAAGGCACGTGCAATGCACTTCGCTAATGATGTAGCGAGAGCATTCATGGGATTGTCTCTTCTGTTGTTGGCGTTCCTCACCGTCCAGACGGCTACACGCGCGCAAGGCAAGATCGACCAGCAAGTCGCCCTGTTGGGACATGCGGAGTGGTCCGTGCGAATGCAGGCGGCTGAGATGTTGGGCAGCTTGGGCAATAAACGTACTGTCACCCCTCTGATCGAAGCCCTGAACGATAGGCACGAGGACGTGCGTGCTGCGGCAAAAACAGCGCTGAGTGTTTCGCGGCTGGCGGCAGAAACTGGACAGATAACACGAATGGGACTTAACGCCTGTCCATAGCCACGAGGCGAGCCGTAGCCGATTTACCAGAAAAAAAATCGCCTCCAAACGTTACCCTCCGAAACCGGGCTGCGCATTGAGCGCGGTGGTGTGGTAGCCGCATTTGGAAATCTCTTGAAGACGAGCGTTTGAGGCACAACGGCTGTACGACAAGTTCACGCCAGTTGTTAGCTTGAAATTCTGAATGTCGACGACCGCGACATTCCTGTCATGACTTTTCAAATTCTTCTTCTGTCGTCCAAACCATGACCGTTAGCCGCTCCATCCGCTGGAACTGAAAGTCATGTAACGGTTTAGTCAACCGCTGCCTCCAGCAAACACTTCTCTTTTTACCGTCGATCCCAACCAATGCTGCCACCCCAAACGCTCGTGTACGATTTCCGGCAAGTACGCCGGACAGCATATACCGGAGCGCATCACACGAACTCAAGATAGTTTCTTCCAATTTTCCGCTGTAGTGGTGACATACCCAATCAGGCGAATCAAACCGATGAATTGCGAAAAAATTCCCCCCATCTCTTGTCGGTGGGTATCCTTTCACATTACCATAAACTGACAGAGATGGACTGTGGCGGAACCTGACCGTTTCAAACATCTACCTCAAAAAAATTACACGGGGAACCGTTGATGATTCACCACACCTGCGACCGTTGTAAGCGACTTCTGGACCCGACCGAGGATTTGCGTTACGTCGTGAAAATGGAAGCCTTCGCGGTCATGGAACCGGTCAAGCTGGGGGATGTCGAGGATGATCGTGATCACTTGCTGGAAGTACACGAAATCCTGGAACAACTCGATCAACAAGGGACGAGTGGCATTAGCGAACACCTTTTTCAGAAACTCCGTTACGACTTATGCTCCGACTGCCACCGAAAATTCATAAAAGATCCTCTCGGACATAAGTCGACTGGCCAATTCGATTTCAGCCCCAATTGATCTTTGCCATGCGTCGCTCATTTCGACGCCGACCTCGAATTGTCTGGTTGACGTTCACCCTCATCCTCGCGGTGCTGGTTGTACGCGCCTGGCACCGCAGTGGCCGTGTTGAACGCACCGGAAATTCGCCCGAGACCTTGGCCGAGGGAATCTACAGGGTTACACGGGTAGTCGACGGCGACACGCTCATCATCACCGGCTCAGATGGAATCCAAAGCCAGGCCGGTTCCCTACGGCAGGACCAGCAGGTACGCATACGCCTGCTCAGCATTGATACTCCCGAAACAGTCAAACCCGATGCTCCCGTTGAACCCTGGGGAGAGGAGGCGACGCAATTTACCCGCCAGTTTGTCGCCCGGGGAACCGTTCTTCTTCGCTTCGACCGACGACGCGTTGATCGATACCACCGTTTTCTCGCTTACGTTTATGTGAATGACCTCATGCTCAACGAGGAATTGGTTCGAGCCGGGTTGGCAAAAGTCAAGATTTATCCGGGTGACTCGTCAACCATCGGGCGGAGACTGACACAGGCAGAAAAAGAGGCCAAGCAGGATGCACGTGGCATCTGGTCTGGAAATCTGCCGCGTGAACCGTAACTTGTAAGTGCTGAAATGCCTTGCTAGAATCGCTCCCTCTTCAGTAAAGGAAAAGGGGCAAGGGAATGTGGTCGGTGGATCCCGACTTGAAGAAAACTTGCAACTCAAATCCAAGATGGCAAACGTCCCGCCTTCCGGTCACAAACGACTGATCTAAGAATGTAACACGAGTACACATGACAACAAAAATCGCAGTCATCGGTGGTGATGGAACGGGTCCTGAAGTGACCGCCGAAGCCTTGAAGGTCCTGAAAGCGGTATCCCAACTCGAAGGCTTCGACTACACGCTCCATGATTTTGATTTCGGAGGTGAGCGGTATTTGCGCACCGGAGAAATCCTCCCGGAGGGGGCAGTCCAAGAACTGAGTGAGATTGATGCCATTTTCCTCGGCGCAGTGGGCCATCCCGACGTGGCGCCGGGTATCCTCGAAAAAGGATTGCTGCTCGAGTTGCGATTCCAGCTCGACCAGTACATTAACCTGCGACCTGTAAAACTTTATCCCGGAGTGGAAACCCCCTTGGCAGGCAAAGGTACCGACGACATCGATTTTGTCGTCGTGCGTGAAAACACCGAAGATTTGTATTGCGGGGTGGGTGGCTTCATGAAAAAAGGGACGGCGGACGAAGTTGCCAGCCAGACCGCACTCTACAGTCGCAAGGGTTGTGAACGATGCTTGCGATGGGCTTTTGAATTTACACAACGTCGCAACAACCCCAAAGGAAAGATGCTGACGTTGGTCGCCAAAACAAACGTGTTAACGTACGGACACGATCTTTGGTGGCGAACATTCGAGGAAGTTGCGCAGGATTATCCCGACGTCAAAGCTGACTACAATCATGTCGACGCATGTTGCATGTGGATGGTGAAAAACCCCGAGTATTACGATGTTATCGTGACCACCAATATGTTTGGAGACATCATCACGGACCTGGGTGCGATGATCCAAGGTGGCATGGGTGTCGCCGCAGGAGGCAATATCAATCCCGACCCGGGTGGTACCAGCATGTTCGAACCGATGGGCGGCAGTGCTCCCAAATACACGGGCCGGAATGTCATCAATCCCATCGCAGCCATCGCAGCCATGCAAATGCTGATCGAACATGCGGGTCACACCCGTGCTGCCGAACGGGTGCTCAGCGCCATCCAAAAAGTAACCGGCGAAAAAATGAAAAGTCAGGCAGCGGGCCAAATGGGGTATGGAACCAGTGAAGTCGGGGACCTTGTCTGCGAATCACTCTCGTGATGCCGGTAACCGGGACTTCGAGAGGCACCTTTCCAGACGAACAAGCGTGCTTGGGCAATGCCGCCTTTTCATTTCCCCAACTACAGCCGCAATCCAAAGAGGGCGATGGAATACTCGCTCGTCTCACGGCATGGGACGAAAAAAGAAAAACATCCTCCCAACCAGAGCCGTAACAAACGATCTTCTCAACGCGATTCAACCCCGGAAACCTGACAGGTCACTTTTGGCCTGCTCGTAATGAGATGCAGCCTCAAGGACCTCTTGGGAGAGGTGTTGTACGTAAGACTGCTGCCGAGTTCGTGCCGGGTTGTCAATCATCTGGTCCAACCAGTTGTCGGGGACCTTTGGATCAACCACAGAAAAAACTCGGCTGAAGTGGCGCACCAACGCCCCCTGCGACCGGTTCTTGATCTCACGACGCTGAACATCTGCGCTGGCTCGGAGTCGGCGTTCTGTAAACACCAGTTTCTCTGCGGCACGTTTCGCCGATTCGTCCCCGGCAAGGTGCAAAGCCACACGAAATTTCGCCCGTCCAACAGCGCCCAGACTCTCGGGTGAAACAAACCCCGCGGCCTGACGACGCCCCAAAGCTTCGCAGACAACGCCCACCGAATCGGCTCGCCAGGAACGGGAGACAAGAAAAACCACTTTGAATTGCTGCCCACCCTCTAAAGACGATTGTGTCGAAGGTCTGAGCTTGAAATAGACACCCGTACCGCGGCCGGTTGTCCCGCTGGCAGCAACGAGTTCCAAAGGAGGCTGCAGTTCGTACTGGAATTTTTCACTGTCTCTTTTCCCCCGGGAACTGGAAGCATTTCCGCTCAGATCGACCAGTTGATCGTGCTTGCCGTTGAGACCGATCCCCATGTTGAAACTGTTCTCACGTGATCTCTCGACACCTATCTTTCCGGCCACATCCGATATCAGAGTGGTACGTGGGTGGTAATCCGCCACCTGCAGACCTTCTCCCAGACTCTCGATCCGGATCAGACATTCAACCAGGTCATCCGCCTTGCCTCGAATCAGGGTGGATATTTGAAAATCGGCTTCAACCAGCTTTTGGTGAACACCGCTTGTCCACAACGTGTCCGGGGTGACTTCCCGGCAACTTACCAGGTAAGAAACATCAAAGTTGACAGCCACTTCGGCCGCTACGGGCGGCAGTCCAACTCCCGAGAAAACCACAATGAAGGCGACAGGACATGTCAACAAGCTACGGAAACGAATTTTCGAACAACTTGGGTTGCCGGGGCGGTCCATCGTTCCAGAGACTCCTGTGAAGGGGAAAAGCCGTCCCTGGAATGGTACCCGCCTTCCTGGCGAGGTGGTATGGTTCTAGACTCTTGAGCAAGTGTAGAGGAATCTTAGAAGTCTTCGACGATAAGTCAAGTTTTTTTAAAATTTCCCTTACTTGCGTCCAAGGCGTTGCCACAGAAGCACCATTTGCCCAAGCCCCCCAATCAATCGGGGCCACTGGCAGGTTGGCCGATGCGATGCTTTTAGCGCAATTCGATTTCACTGAATTTTTGAATTGCCCGGTGATCGGTCGGAGGATCCACCGGGGGGTTACCCGCTCGAACGCACCAACCGGTCTGCATCCCAGCCTGCATGGCAGCATCCAATTCCGCCGGAACATCGCTTAAGAATAAGATTTCCGAGGTCGGCAGTTCAAACTGGGCAGCAATCTTGTCGTAGCTTTCGGCTTGGCGCTTCGGCCCCGTGGTCGTGTCGTAGTGGCCACTGAAACGGGACAACAAATCTCCTTCGATCGTATGGCGAAAAAAAATTTTCTGGGCGTGAACGCTGCCAGAAGAGAAAATTCTTATGTCCAAACCCGCCTGCATCCAATCGTCCAGGGCGGGTAGGACGTCCTCGTAGACGTGAGCCCGCATCTCACCAGTTTCGAATCCCCGCTGCCAAATCAGACCCTGCAACTGCTTGAGTCCAGTCGCCTTGATGTCGCCATCCATCAAACCGATCACTGCATCACGAACAAGTTGTATGGCGGAGATCTCACCAGGGGTTGCCTGTATCCAGGCATCCATCGAATCGAAGCCGACATCCCGTGCCAGCAGTTCAGTGACTGGAATCAATGCGGAACTTCCCCACTGATCCCGGAGGTAGTTATCCAACTCTCTCCGCGCAAACGGAAACATCACGTCGTAAACGAAACTGATAGACGACGTGGTCCCTTCGATGTCGAGCAGGACCGCATGACCGGAGAAGGTAATCACACTTTGACGACCGAATCAAGGTCTTCCGCAGGGGGTAGGTAGTCGGGACCCCAACAAACCGGTGCATACTGCTCGTGGACTGCATCATCAACGTAATGGGCCACCCAACCCGTCTTGTCTTTGAACAGTCGAATGCAGCGAATGCTCCGGTTCTCACAGAGGTTGAACCAATGTCGAGTCTCCTGTGGAACATTGATCAAGTCGCCTGACTCCACGGTCACGGAAAACACCGGGCCGTTGTCGGGATGGATGTGAAACAATCCACGACCTTGAATCGTGAATCGAATCTCGTCTTCACTGTGCGTATGCTCTTTGTCGAACTTCGCCAACATCTCGTCCAGACCTGGTGTGTCCGGGTTCACGTTGATCACATCGGCCGTTTGAAATCCTCCTCGCTGTTTCAGACGCTCAATCTCTGGTTCGTAGGCGGCGAGAATCTCCTCGTTAGTCGCATTCGCACCAATTCGTCCGTCAACATCCCATTTCTCGTACCAGATTCCAAATGGAGAGACAAATTCCGCTATTTCCTGGGGGTCCTCCAGCCTTCGGTCCTCTTCCGCGATCGAAATTATTGCCATTGTTCAATCTCCTGGCATGCTTGCCTGCTAAAGAATCATCCTTTGTCGCTTTGCCGGATCTCGGGGCACGTTGTTCGCTTGTGTGCCACCTTTGGGCAACCGTGGTTTTGGTGTTCAGTCTGCGTTCTTCGTTCGCAGCCCCGGCTATCACCCCATGACATGGGCGGGGACAGTCGACGTCAATTGAAGTTTGCGTGCTAGAACCTCGAAGAGAAATTCGAGAATCTCCACATGCCTCCGAGCAGTATCCAAATCAGGTCCCCAAGTATACAACCCATGGCGCCGTAGCAAAAACGCGTGTTCCGGCGGACGAAGCCCATCTTCCAACTTACATGTAAGCTGCTCGGCAAGCGCAGAGATGTCCTGAGTGTTTTCGAATATCTCGATCCAGGTGCTGGTCTCGTGGGTCCTGGTTCCCTCCAGCCCTTTTAACATTTCGTAACCTTCGATGGCGAAACCTCCCTCGCCATAAAAGACATCTGACAGAATCGTGGCCCACACTGAGTGTGTATGCAGTACAGCCCCCACTCCGAACTGCCGTGCCAAAACGCAGTGCACCAGCGTCTCTGCGGAAGCTTTCGGCTGTTCCGCCTGGGTCGGACGTCCTTCCCCGTCAACTCGCACAAAGTCACGGCAGGACAATCGGCCTTTATCTTTTCCGCTGGCGGTGATCAGCAGTTCCAGTGGTTGCTGTCGGATCACCACGCTGTAGTTACCGCTGGTTCCCGCCGACCACCCTCGCTGATAAAACAGTTTTCCCAGTTCACGCAGGGATTCGACTTCGGTTTGCAAAGACATCAAAGCGTCATTTTGCTTCCCGTGTTCCGACCGAGGTGGCATCGAGGTTGACATCCAAATGTCCTAGGAAACGTTAATCATCGTTACGGCCCGAAACAGCTTAGGGCGTGCCGAGTTGGACGGTCTGGGCACCCCGCCCCAGAGGACCACATCACCGGCACTCCTGCAGGTTACCAATCCCTTTCTAAGGAGAAGTCAGACGGGTCTTTTAGAAGCAGGTGCCTAATCTAGCAGATCCTTATCAAGATTCAACGAGTAGCCTGTTGCCACCACCAGACCGATCAGCAAGCCTTTCGTAAAACTACGTCGAATCTAACGATTCCTCGAAGGTTGCAGATCAGGTGGAGGTCAGGAAGACCGGCAGGAAACATTGAAGAGGTGGGGCATCTTCAAATCTTGAGCCGACTGGCTGACCCTCACTCGGAAACTGGTTAGGGCCCCGAAAAACGTCCGGCACAAACCTCTCGCAAGAAGAGTACGCAGTTTGGCACCAACCGACTGTCAACACCAGCGCGGAAACGAGTGCCTGGTTGCTTTGAAGAACGCCCGACATGCGGCTTGTTGAGTCGGCTTACCACGACACTCATCTTGGTAATGCCTCCTCCGCGCCGGGTTCCCCAGGAGGATGCGTGGCATTGAACGACTTTCGTTGGACAAACTAGACGACAAAAAAGCTCGCTCCATGATCTTGACCGAACCACGGGACTCGACTAGAGTCAACGACTGATAGGAAAGGTTGTCAGCATGTCAATTCACCTACTGCCGTTGCTTCTTTGGCTCCTAACTGTAGGCAGGCCGTAGGGTTCGTGTTCAACAAATTACTGTGAGAAATTCAAGAACCTCGAGGCCTTTCCGACCGGCCTCGAGGTTTTTTTTGTGCAAAACGGAAAGGTTTGCAGGTGTTGGCTCTGTCTGCCACGCGACAACATCGGCGGCACGCTGAGCCAACTGATTTTCAGCCATGAAGAGGACTGCAGAAAATAACACGTTAAACCTTCGACCTGGTGGAACAATCAGCCCCTTGAGAAACTTTCGGGGTTGTTTCCCGGATCATTCCAGAGACGGGTGCAGCACCGACGTTCGGTCTGTGGTCCCGTTTTTCCCTAACAATTTCTGCAACTCGGTAAGTTATTACCAACCATCACAATAAGGATCGAGCCGAATGTCCGCGGAACGACGTATCAAGATTTTTGACACCACGCTTCGGGATGGTGAGCAGTCACCGGGCGCAAGCATGAATCTGGCTGAAAAGGTGGAGATCGCCCAAGCGTTAACTGATCTGGGCGTTGATGTTATCGAAGCTGGCTTCCCGATCGCCTCACCCGGCGATTTTGAAGCAGTCCGCGAAGTCGGAATGAACACACGCGGTGCCACCATCTGCGGCCTGGCCCGTTGCAATGAAAAAGATATCGATCGAGCCTGGGAGGCATTAAAACACACCACTGATGCGCGAATCCACGTTTTTTTGGCCACCAGCGCCATTCATCGCGAATTCAAGCTGCGCATGACGCCGGCAGAAATCACGGAACGGGCCGTGGCAGGAGTGCGGCGAGCCGTTTCTTATTGCGATGACGTTGAATTCTCGCCGGAAGATGCAGCCCGAACAGAACTCGATTTTTTGTGCCAAGTCGTCGAAGCGACGATTGATGCGGGAGCAACAACCATCAACATTCCCGATACGGTGGGATACGCCACTCCTGAACAGATGGGGAAAGTCATCCAGACGCTGGTCAATCGTGTTCCCAATATCGACCAAGCAGTTCTAAGCGTTCATTGTCACAATGATCTGGGTCTGGCCGTGGCGAACAGCCTGGCAGCCGTCGGCCAAGGAGCCGGCCAGATTGAGTGCACGATGAATGGCATCGGTGAGCGGGCCGGTAACTGCGCCCTGGAAGAAGTTGTCATGGCCATTCGCACCCGTAACGACTATTTCCAATGCCACACCGGGATTAACACGGAACGGCTGGTTCCCACCAGCCGTCTTGTTTCGAGCATTACAGGCATCCAAGTCCAACGGAACAAGGCCATCGTGGGTCGCAACGCATTTGCTCACGAAGCCGGCATTCACCAGGATGGAATGCTCAAGGAACGCACGACCTACGAAATCATGCGCCCGGAAGATGTTGGTTTTGCCAAAACAGACTTGGTGCTGGGCAAACACAGTGGCCGTGCAGCCCTGGCAGATCGAGCCAAACAGTTAGGATTTCATCTCACCGGCGAACAACTTCAGACCGTTTTCAATGAGTTCAAAAAACTGGCCGACAAGAAAAAGGAGATCTACGACGGCGATTTGCTTGCCCTGGTTCGTCAACAGTACCATGATGTCCCCGAACAGTGGACTCTAGTTTCCTTCCAAGTTTCATCCGCCAGCGACAAGCAGCCCTACGCACGCCTGACCCTGCGGCGCGGTGAAAACGAATTCACGGAAGAAGCGGCTGACGGAGACGGCCCGATTGACGCCGCATTCTGGGCAACAGAGAAAATCACCGGCATCAAACTTGTGTGCAAAGATTATCAGGTTCGCAGTTCGACCGTCGGACGGGATGCCCTGGGCGAAGTTAACTTGGATGTCGAGTTTAACGGACAATCCTATCGCGGACGGGGTGTCTCAACTGACACGGTCGAAGCCACGATCAAGGGAATCCTGAATGCCATCAACCGAATCTTGATGACGCAAGAAGAAACTTCTGAGTAGTCGATCGTCGTTTCCCGGTGGCAGTCAACGGCTATCTGATTCACATGTTGGGACGACTGTCGTCTCGCAATATGCGGACAGACTCGCCTGCATCAACCCTGAAAACAACGCAAGCCTTCAGGTCGCTACATAGGCGAGGTAGTAGAAGCCCCAGCCTGTCACCGCCGTCATGGTCATGCCCATGGCTGCCAGACGAGCCCAATATCGATGCGTCCCGCTATATGCGTTGGGAAGCGGCAGGCGGTCAAATTTGCGAAGTGCCTGCACCACGACATAAATCCAGAGGACCGCCGTGGGAACTGCAAACAGCAAGTGTACGAGCAAACTGTAGCCCACGACGCAACTCCATTTGTGGTGAGGATCAAAATAAGGGGAAGGCAGGGCACGGGCGGTCCAGGGAACCAGTCGTTGCTCGATCTCAAAAATCGCAACCGCGACCGATAAAATCATTGCCAATGAAACCTGAATCCGCTTGTGAAGTAGAAATCTGGCCCGATATCGGACCAGATAGATGCTAAAGAGCATCAAAGGTACCATCACCAACATGGCCACAAATACAACATCCAGCATGAAAGATCCCCGCGTACCGAGAAAACCGTCAATGCCTGGATACTGTTGGTCTAACATAAAAGCCCCTTGCAGTCTGTTATTCGTCGAGACGCGGCAGCCCACCTTGTCGGAAGAGTCATTTTACTCTCATCGGCTCGTTACCGGCAGCCATCGGCGGCTCGTTACCGGCAGCGGCACACCGCTTCTCTACCAAAGTCCGGCGATCAGTAAAACCCGTGATGCCCGCCGTTTGGGCAGGCTGCGGGAAAGATACCGCCCCCGGTGCAAAAACAGAACACTTCGTTTGAACAGGATGTGAATCGAGAACATCAGGTGTCTTGCGACGACGGTCGCCTCCGTGGCTGATAAAGTTCACGCGATTGAACAATCTGCTACTCAATCTGAAATTTTCTCACCGGTTCATTCACTCTTTTTAACCACCGTTGCGGGCGAGTGCTATGGTTCCTCTAGGCGGTGCGATCTTTTGTCGTTGGTGACACTCGGGGAAAAGTGTCGCCCGTTGGGGTGGAATCAGTTATTGGGGTTCTAGCGTGTGGTTGGGCCCCACAAAAAAGGTCCGTTCAGGTTATCTGCTCAAACGTGATGGGTGACCTAGATTTTACTAACTACCTCCCAGACGGCCTGACTGCTGGCGCGAGCTAACGCTGGAATAGGGTCGAGCGAATATATGGAATTTCTGAAGAATTTCTTCACCAACGTCTTTGATGAGTCAACGATGCCCCAAACCACTAGCAGTTTCGAACAGCTGTCAGAAGAAGAACTGGAAACACATCTGGGTGTCAAAAAATACGGCACATTTACACTTACCGACGCTGTTCGGCCGTCTTACGACCTGAAGGTGACTCCCGCGCAGGGCTATCGTCACGACGCCTATCAAGACGTTGAAAACAATGCGAGTATTCCGGTTATCATGGCGGCAGCATCCAATGAGATCCTGTTTGACTTGTTTATGGAAATTCTGGATCCCCTAGGACAGGTCGTCGATGTTGTCTTGGAAACCAGTCATCATCGGGACGAAAACGGACATTCCGACCTGTACCGCGAACACATCGACATGCCCGTGCTCAAAAGCATTCTCTGGGACTACCACGACCTCCTCAAGAACGATGGTTGCACGGGAATCGCCGTTCTCAATCCTGGCGGACGCCAAGAGGTGCAGTTTGACGAGCACAAGTTGCTCGTCGCGTACGGCGAACCCCTCTCCACCTTCGAGCAACTTTTTGTGGAACGGGGCATCTGTTGTCAAAACGACATCAGATTCGTTACCGAAGCCGAACACGTTCATTCGTCCAGCGAATTCTATGGCCAGCAGTTCGAGGAATTAAGCACGCGCCTGGGAATGGACGTCATGTGTGACTACTAGGGTATCGTCGTCAGGGTCTGGGAGGGAACGCCCTGGCCCCGAGTCCTTTGAACTCCCCGAGCCTATGGGTCCCGGTTCATCTGAACCTTTGCGGCCAGATGCACCGACTCCGGGAATCCCACCCCTGAGGTCTTCCCTTGCCTTTGATTCACCGGCGAATCTTGGAAATCACACGTCTGATAGTACAATGACCGAGTGGTGCCCTTGCGTTCTCCGAGAAGGACCCTCCAGGATGTAATTGAAACAAATTCCTGCACTGACTTCACCTCGACCTGACCGGGAATCCTGGGAACTGTCAACGAGTTCCCCGGGGCTTCCAAAGGGCGTTGACTCTTTCGTCTTCGCCAGGTTCAACCCGTACGAACAGCTTCAAGATGCGATTTCTGATCGATGGCTATAATCTGCTCCATGTGACCGGGATTTCAGGTACAGGATCGCGGGCTGGCACCCTGGAACGTGCACGTCTGGCACTGTTGAATTTTCTCGCCTCGACATTGGATACTGCCGAACGCGCCCGAACAACGATTGTCTTCGACGCTCAATCCGCCCCGGCTGGCCTGCCGCGCCAACTGGAACACGAGGGAATCAACGTCCTGTTTGCTGACAGGAAAACTGACGCCGATTCCGTGATCGAGGAACTGATTCAAAGTCACTCGGCACCCCGCACGTTGACTGTCGTTTCAAGCGATCACCGCATTCAGCGGGCCGCCCGTCGCCGGCGGGCCAAGCCTGTGGATAGTGACGCGTGGTACTACGATTTAGTCAAACAACAACTTGAACAAAGAGAAACTGGCCGGCATCCAACGTCGATCGAGAAACCTCCGCTGCCATTGTCCCCGCAGGCCGTTAAAAAGTGGCTTGCGGAATTCGACGTCGAAGGCATGAAAACACATGAGGAGACTGGATCACAAGCGTCTGATCATCCTTCAAGCGCGAAGGCCGACAACGCCGAAGAAGCGGAACAAAACCCGGGGAATCCGTTTCCGCCCGGTTATGGTAACGATTTACTCGAGTGAGACGACAAACGCGAGCGGAGAAAAAAACGGCCTTCTCGCGACTCCGCTTCTGGACTCAAGTCCCTTCCATTTCAGTCACCTTGTCAGAAATATCCTTGCGGCACCAGGCTCCATCCCAGCGTATTTTCTTAACCGCCGTGTAAGCTTGCAGCTTTGCTGCGGCAATTGAATTCCCCAGCGCGGTGATTCCCAACACGCGACCGCCGTTGGCCACAACTTGTCCATCAACCGTTGCCGTTCCGGCATGAAATACTTTGACATCAGGTGTTTCAGCCGCTTTGTCAAGCCCCCGGATGACCTGCCCTCGCTCATAGTTCCCCGGATATCCTTCACTGGCCATCACCACACAAACTGACGCACGCGGATCCCATTCCAATTCACCCAATTCATCCAGACGGCCCTCCACGGTAGCCTCGAGCACATCGACCAGATCGCTCCGTAATCTCATCAAAGTGGGCTGACATTCGGGGTCACCGAAGCGAACGTTGTACTCCAAGACCTTGGGGCCCTGGTTGGTCAACACCAAGCCCGCGTACAAAACCCCGCGAAAACCAAACTTGCCCCGCTTCATCGCATGCACCGTTGGGACGAGGATCTGCTCTTGAATTTGCTGGAGCATGTCTTGATCGACCATCGGGGCCGGACAAAAAGCGCCCATCCCGCCCGTGTTAGGTCCCGCATCACCATCATAAGCCCGCTTGTGATCTTGCGATGCGGGAAGTGTGAGGATGGTCCGCCCATCGGTGATCGCCAGGACACTGACCTCCTGCCCATCCAACCTTTCCTCGATCAGAATTTCGTTACCCGCCTCACCAAACTCGCGCTGTGTCGCGATTCGATCAATTGCCTCCAGAACCTCTGGCCGGCGACTGCACACAATCACGCCTTTACCTGCCGCGAGTCCATCCGCTTTGACGACCAGTGGAACTTCCTGCCCTTTAATCGGATACCTATCGCGCACGAACTTTGTTGCGCTCTCAGCATTGCGAAAAACGTGGCAATCTGCAGTCGGTACATTCGCTTGATGCAACAAGTTCTTGCAAAAGGCCTTACTGCCTTCCAGCCGAGCAGCCAGTTTGGAGGGGCCGAAAACACGAAGCCCGGCTTCGTTCAGGGCATCAACGATTCCATCAACCAAAGGTTGCTCGGGACCGACAACAGTCAACCCAACCCGATTCTCCAGGGCAAACTTGGTGATCCGTGAAAAATCGTTGGCAGGTAGATCAACGTTTTCCGCATCCTGAGCGGTGCCCCCATTTCCGGGTGCCACGAAGACGCGGTCTACGCGCGAACTTTTCGCAATTTTCCAGGCCAGAGCATGTTCGCGTCCACCACTTCCGAGTATAAGAATATTCATACGACGACTAGGTTTGTTCGCGCCCTGAGATGGTTTGACCGTGTTCGCTCACCGGCAGTCTCTATTTCACGATGTTACGCTATCCGTGTTCAACAGCAAGAGCTAACGCCATATTCCAGACCTTGATTCAACAGCGACCGACAGGCCAAGCTTCTGTCAGGCCGAGGATTGATGCGCAAGCGACGCTCGAGACGCCGATTCTGGTCAGTCTGTTGCTCAAAAACCTCGGTTTCAGACGAAAAAATCGGAGGGGGGTTCCTTTACCCCGTGCATCCTCTGGCCTGGTCGCCTGAAAATGCAACGTCAACGAATGGGCACCCTGCTTCTGCCATAAACTGCGCATTCAAGCAATTCCGCTGGAGCAACCACAATGGGACGGAGTTAGTTTCCCGTCGAAGCAAACCAGCAGCAATTCTCTACAATGCTCTCGTTTCACCAACTAAGGGTTGACAACACAAGGCTTTCCGTTGATAAATTTAGACAGTTGCGATGCTTGTGAAAAATATCACAAAGGCGGCTGCAAAAAAACACAACTATTCTCTACAAAAAGGTTTACGTCGTTTTTCAGCGGGTGACTGCCAGGTGCGCAACAAACAGCGGTTTTCGCCGAACCACTGTCTTCGCGCTCGGGTCGGGGGGCAGGGCCCAAACCAGCGGGTCGCTGTAATACGTTGTGGCGGAAGATGTTCTGTTTTCCGGATGAGAAGTTTCAACTCGAGAACCGAGACAATTTGCGGAAATCAATTTTGTTGGCGCGTATTGAGTATATTTTTGGCACGTATTGAGTAATTGAACGATGGCAGCCAAAAAAAACTTGTCGATGGAAGAAATTCTGGCGTCCTGCCGCAGTTTGGACGGCGGTGGTGCAGCTGAACCGTCGGCCACACCAGTAACTCCTAGCTCCGGGGAGTCCACCACCAGTTCATCTGATGCGACTCCTTCGACAACAGCCGCCGCTCCAGGTAAAAAAGCGAGTGAAATGGGCGTCGCGGAAATGCTGGCCGCCGCGCGTGCTGAAAAATCAAAGCCTGCGGCCGCGCCGAAGGCTACCAGCAAAGCCGCTTCGCCAGCTGTGTCGAAATCCAGCTCCAAGGCAGCTGCTCCGGCGGCAAAGGCTATTCCCAAGGACACTTCGAGCATCCTGGCGGCAGCTCGCAAAGACGTGAAGCCTGGCCCGATGTCCAAAGCAGAAGCTGCGGTGAAGGCCAAAGGGGAAACCCCCACCCGAGGGAAACCGAAAATCGTAGTCCCGCCGCCACCCGAAAAACCGGCCTACGCGATGGCCCACCAAGCGGAAGAGCCGTCGGCTGGTGACCGCCGTAGTTTCATGAGTACCGCCGTGGGAACCTTTGTAGGGTCCTTTCTGGCAGTCGGTTTTACGTCCTTGGGACTGACGCACTTACTCTGGCTGTTGGGGTTTGCCCGTTTCATGTTCCCCAACATACGCATTGAGCCCCCCAGCGAGTTCCGAGTCGGCTTTCCGGCCGATTTTGCACCCGGACAGGTGGAAACCAAGTTCAAAGCTCAGTTCGGTGTGTGGATCGTACGTACCGAATACGAGGGTCAGGCTCAGATTTTCGCTCTCAAATCAGTCTGTACTCATCTGGGCTGTACCCCCAACTGGCTGGAGGGCGAGCAAAAATTCAAGTGCCCATGTCACGGGAGCGGATTTTACAAAGACGGGATCAATTTCGAAGGCCCCGCGCCCCGACCGCTGGAGAGGTATGGAATCTCGCAAGCATCTGATGGTCAGTTGGTCGTCGATAAAAGCAAGAAATTCAACGAGGAAAAAGGGCAGTGGGCCGACTCAACTTCGTTCGTACCAGTTTGAGTCAGCTCCCTGCAAGATATTAAAGAAAGTGAAATAACAAGCGATGCCACCTCTTGGTGAAGTAATACGGAACTCCCAGATATGGAAGAGTATCTTTCGGCACCCCATGCCCACGGATCGCCGAAACCGCATCGTGGTGATGCTGACCAACTTTTTTTTACACTTGCATCCTGTTTCCGTCAAAAAGCAGGGGATTGCCCTGAGTTTCACTTGGTGTATGGGAGGGGTCACCTTCTTTTTGTTTCTTGTAGAGACGATCACCGGTGTGTTGCTGATGTTTTACTATCGCCCCACTATTGAATGGGCCTATAACGACATTCTGGCATTGCGCGACGTGATGTCGCTGGGGATCATGCGCGAAATTCATCGTTGGGGAGCCCACGCCATGGTGATCACGGTGTGGCTGCACATGTACCGGGTATTTCTGACGGGCAGCTACAAACCACCACGCGAATTCAACTGGGTGGTCGGGGTGATTCTACTGCTGCTGACGTTACTACTCTCGTTTACAGGTTACTTGCTACCCTGGGACCAGTTGGCGATCTGGGCGATCACCGTGGGTTCCAACATGGCTCGAGCAACTCCTTTTCTGGGACATGAAGGACCTGGTGCGGCAATCCTTACAGTGGGAGGCATTGACATGATCACAGATGCCTCGGACGCGAGGTTCGGGCTACTGGGGGCCCGATTTGTGGGAGAAGAAACCTTGAATCGGTTTTACGTCTTGCATTGTATTGCACTACCGCTGGCAGCGGCGTTGCTGCTGGCAATCCATTTCTGGCGAGTGCGTAAGGATGGCGGCATTAGCGCGGCGATGTAGCGGACTCCGAAAGACAGAAAATGCACGTCAACGAAGCAGAATTTCTGCAAGGCATCTCGGGCTTCTTAGGTAGTTACTATGTGACCCTGGCCGTATTGAACGGAATTGCCGCGTTGTACGTCTGGGAGCGGCTCGAGAAATCACGTCTGGCTCTTGTCTGGCTAGCCCTGGCGGTCTTCTTTCTGGCGCTGTCGCCTTTGGCATTCAGTGGCGATTCCCGCATGATGGGAATCATCTCTGTCCCCGGGTCGATTCGCAATTTGGTCAACGTGGTGATGGGAATTCCATGGGCCTATAGCACGGGAACCCTCGTATTTTTGTCGCTGCTCTACTTCTTCCGGAAATTCTTCGTCAAACCAGTGGTGGCCTGGTCGGGCCTGAACGCAGCCCTGTTGCTGATGGGATTGTCAATTACCAATCCCAGCTTCGCCACCATTGTGACCAAGCCGGACAACGTGCCGATTGTTGGTCTGGTATTTTTGTTAGGTTTCTTTACCTGGCTGGGTGCCAACAAAGCGGTCACCAACGACCAGCGGATGAAGCAAGGACTGGAACCAACCGAAAAGATGAACTCGGAAAAGATTCTCGTCTGGCCGGACCTCGTCTACACCGAGTTGATCTGCATGATCGCGCTGACGGCGCTGCTGCTGGTATGGGGAATATTGCTGCAGGCCCCACTCGAAGAGCCGGCCAGTTCCGTGAAGACTCCGAACCCCTCGAAAGCCCCCTGGTACTTCCTGGGTCTTCAGGAAATGCTCGTCTATTACGATCCCTGGATGGCAGGAGTCGTACTGCCCAGCCTCATCATCTTCGGCCTGATGGCCATACCGTTTATTGACTTCAATAAACAGGGAAATGGTTACTACACGATCGAGCAGCGGAAGTTCGCCTATCTCACCTTCCAGTTCGGATTCCTGGTGCTGTGGGTCACCTTGATTGTGCTGGGAACGTTTTTGAGGGGCCCCAATTGGAACTTTTTTGGCCCCTACGAGATCTGGGATCCACATAAAGTGGAGGCACTCAACAACATTGACCTTTCAGAGTACTTCTGGGTGATCGGCCTTGAACGGGCGCTGCCCAGTGCTCCTGCAGGTGCCGGGGCGATTGAACAGATCGGCTATATTATTTTGCGAGAACTACCGGGAATCCTGCTGTTGGCAGGCTATCTCCTTGTGATGCCTCCGCTGATGGCCATGACAGTCTTCCGGAAATTTTTCTTCCGCATGGGTTTTCTCCGCTTCATGCTCCTGGCGAATTTGCTGCTATTCATGATGCTGTTACCCATCAAAATGGTTTTGCGGTGGACGGTGAACCTGAAATACATCATTCACATCGACGAGTACTTTCTTAATTTCTAAGTGAACCATGCCAGCAACCGAACAAACATGGCGCAGCCAAAAGTTGATGCATGCAATTTTCGGCATCAGCAGCTTGGTGCTTTTGCTGTCTACCTACTGGATGTTTCAAGCCGACCACAGTCGAGAGTGGAAAGGCTATCAACGCAATGCCCGAAACATCGAACGCGACTTGACCCGCTGGCAAAAACACGAGTTCCAGACCCGGGAGGCTCAAGACAAGGTCGAAGAACTGCAGGAGCGGCTGAAAGCAGTGCGGGCAAAAGGCATTGACAATTCGCTGTACGCGAAACTGGTCGAAAAGATCCAGCACGCGCCCCTGGACTTTGACTTGTCGAAAATCAAAGGTTTATATGACCAACTCCAGCAAGCTTCTGACAAAACTGAAATTCGTCAGCAGTTGATCGCTCGACTGCAAAAAATCGTCGACAAGACCAAGTCACGTGAAAAAGAGCTCTCGCGGCTGAGAAAATTCCAGAACGCCAACTATGACGCGGCCAAAGCGAAGCTGTCGCTGGGAGTGCGCGATTCGCTTTCCGATGACGAGATGGCGGCCTTGCAAGCGCAAGTCGAACGTGCGAGGCAGGAGGTGGCCAATCGCACAGAAACCTATGAAGAACTCAACACGTATCGCAAAGACCTGGAAGATACCTTCGGCCAGTTGACGAAGGAAGAAACTGCTGCCAGCAAAGCCCTTGAAGACAAACAGGCGGATTCGAAGCGACTGGAGGTGGCGGCCCAAGTGTCCACCGTCACGTATTTCCAGTCCTCTTTTCCATTCCTCGGTAAAAAGTGGCTGGAACTGCCCATCCTGGACGCCTTCAATTCTCCGTTGACCATTGACAACCACCATTATCCCGAATTGCTGGTGGACTACAATTTCAAGGGAGTCGCCCGATTTGATCGGTGCACGACTTGTCACCGGTCCATCGACAAAGCGTCACCCCGCACCCCTGGAAAACCTTCATATTTGCCGGCTCGTGAGCTTTCGCTCTGGCTCGAGACGCCTGGTACGAAACCTGAATCTGCTGAAACATTGCGAGAGGTATACGGGATACGAATCGCCAGCAGGGGCCTGGTTCACAAAAATGATGTAACCGTCAGCTATGTCCGTCCCTCATCCCCGGCAGCCCTGGCAATCGCCGAAGCTGACGCCGCAAACACGAATCACAAGACGGGTTTACAGTTGCGGCAAGGTGTGATTCAAGCGAAGAATCAATTGGTCGAACCGGACAACGGTCTTCAGGTGGGCGATGTGATCCTGGCTGTCAATGGAAACAAGGTGCTTGAGGAAGGTGTGTTTCAGCGTTTCCTTATGCAAACAACCAAATGGGGTGAGCCACTGAAGATTCGTGTGCGACGCGGCTTGCCCCAGCCCTATACCAGTCATCCAAGATTGGATCTGTTCACTGGCCCTGAGAGCCCCCACCCGTTGCAAGAAATCGGCTGCACCTCCTGTCATGAGGGACAGGGGAGTGCGACCGCCTTCAAATGGGTTTCTCACACTCCTTCGAATCTGGACCAGCGAGAAGAATGGCGAAACGAACATGGTTGGTTTAACAACCACCACTGGAGTTTCCCCATGTACGCCAACCGATTTTCCGAAGCGTCCTGCCTTCGCTGCCACCATGAAGTGACCGATCTGGAACCGAGCGAGCGTTTTCCCGAGCCACCCGCATCCAAACTGACGGCGGGTCATAAGCTGATCAACAGTTTCGGCTGTTTCGGCTGCCATGAAATCAACGGCTACAACGGCCCCGACCAGCGGGTGGGTCCCGATCTGCGTCTGGAACCCAACTATTTCGCGGTTGCCCAGGAGTTGGGGCATCTGGCCGAACGGCGGGTCAGGGATTATGAAAACCAGTCGTACGGCAACGCGGACCAGTTGGCAGAAGTCAACCGCCGCCTGGCGGTCCTGGCGGAAATCCGAGACCTGGCTGGTCAAGTCGCCCGTGACTGGGAACACGCCCATGGTGCCCGGCAGCAACTACGCGAGCTGCTTTCCAGCAAGATCGAATCGGCCGGTGACGAACCTCTGCTTCCCGTCAGGGAGAATCTGGCCAGAGCGCTCAACGACGTTGACGGTCCGGGCCACCTACGCAAGGTCGGCCCGAGCCTGCGTTACGTTGGTCACAAACTGGACGAAAAATTCTTATACGACTGGATCCAGCAACCGAAGCATTTTCGCCCCGGCACCAACATGCCGCAGTTCTTCGGTCTCTGGGAGCATCTGGACGGAACGGATTTGGAAGTGTCTCAAAAATTCGAGCCGATCGAAGTCCAGGGCATCGTCACGTATTTGTTGCAGCGGACCCAGGACTACCAACCGGTCGATCCGCCCACGGGCATCGATCCTGTCGACTCCGCCGAACAGGTCCAGCGTGGCAAACAGTTGTTCCAGACGCAGGGCTGTCTGGCCTGTCATACCCATGAAGCGTTCCCCACAGCCAAGCCCACTGTAACGAATCATTTTGCGGGAGAACTGCCGCATGGCCCCGACCTGTCGTCCCTGGGTAGCAAACTGATCCGCTCGGGTGAGGCGGATGGTCCCGGCTGGCTGAAAAGCTGGCTCCGCGAACCCAGCAATTACCACGTCCGCACGCGGATGCCGAATCTGTTGTTGGAGCCCATCGAGCAGCGTGATCCGACAGGAAAATTAACTGGTGTCGTCACCGACCCAGTGGCTGACATTTCGGCCTTCCTACTGAGCTTTCACTCGGACTGGCAACCCGTGCCGGCGGCCGGTCAACCTGCCGATCCGGAGGCATTGGACGAACTGGTGTTGAAACTGCTGCGTAACACCTACCACCAACGGGCCGCGGAGCGTTACCTGAAAAACGGTATTCCGGAAACGATGCGTGCAGAACTGAAAGGGGCCGAACTGGAATTGGTCGGCTCCGCTTCCACCGAACAGAAACTGCTTTACGTGGGTCGCAAGGCCGTGGCGAAGTACGGCTGTTACGGCTGCCACGACGTTCCCGGTTTTGAAGATGCCAAGCCGATCGGTACCGGGCTGGCCGACTGGGGTCGTAAAGATCCTTCAAAGCTGGATTTCGCGCACATCACGCATCATTTGCATCACGAACGGGAGCATCATCCTACGGGGCACGAGTCGGCCAAGCCAGAGCACTCGGACCTGCTGGACCCGTACTTCGAGCAGTTGATCGGCGATCACGATCGCGTTGGCTTCGGCATGCAAAAATTGCGTCAACCCAGAAGTTACGACTATAAGAACGTAACGAACAAGGGTTACAACGAACGGCTGCGGATGCCGCTCTTCCCGCTTTCTGACCAACAGCGCGAAGCGGTGCTGACCTTTGTGCTGGGGCTGGTGGCCGAACCACCTCGAGCCGAGTACGTCAATCGGCCGCAGGGACGCGAGAAAGCCATTGTCGAAGGACGTCAGGTCCTGGAAAAATACAACTGCGGCGGCTGCCACGTGTTGGAAACCGAGCGTTGGTCACTGGCTTTCCAGGCCGACGACTTCCGCAGTCCACCGACGACTAAAGCTTACCCGTTCCTCCAAACACATTACAATCGTCAGCAAACAGCAGAATCAGAACAAAAAGATCACCGGGATCGCATGCACGCGGTGGTTTCCGGTTTCCCTGCCCTCAGCGACGAAGATGGTCTGCCCATTGTCTGGGATGAGGAAGAAGACCCACTGGAAGATGAAGAAAACTACGAGTCGGACAGTGTCAGCTATCGCTTCGACCTCTGGAAGCCCGCCCTGCTGAACGGCAATGCATACGAAGTCGGCCTGATACAACTTCAGACACCAGCCTCCACGATTGAAAAGAAATTCGCTCCACGTGGCGGGAGCCTGACCCGCTACCTGCTCCCGCAGGTGGTGGCGCTCGAACAGGAAGTGAATCCCAGCGCCAAAGGCAGCGAAGCCTGGGGCTGGCTGCCTCCACCTTTGGTTGGCGAAGGTAAAAAGGTGCAAACCGATTGGCTGCACGGCTTTTTGCTGGATCCCCATCCAATTCGGCCGTCACTGTTTTTGCACATGCCCCGTTTCAACATGTCATCCAGCGAAGCAACCAAGTTGGTGAACTACTTTGCGGCGATGGACCAAGCCGACTATCCCTACGAGTTCGATACACGGACGCGGTCCGGTCATCTTGCCAGCGAAGAAGCCGAGTATCGATCCCGGCTACGTAAGCGGAACTTGCCAGAACCCGCGGCCGGTCAAATGGCACGACTGGACGCCGCCATGAATATCGTCGTCAACAACAATTACTGCGTGAAATGTCATCTGATGGGCGATTTTGAGCCGGAGGGAACTGCTCGAGCCAAAGCGCCCGATCTGGCAAACATTTTCCGGCGTTTACGACCGGAATTTGTGCGGCGCTGGATTGCCAATCCGAAGCAGATTCACTCGTATACCAGTATGCCTGTGAACATTCCGTACGATCCGGATGCTGACCATGCCGGAGGAGTCAGCCAGGACCTCTACACAGGCACCAGCATTCAACAGTTGGATGGCCTGGTGGATTTGTTAATGAATTTTGATACCTACAGTGAAAATCGTAGCCCCGTCGCACCACTGGTCCAACCCGCCGAGCTGACCGCAGAATTACCGGCCGACTCGGCAGCAGTCGCCGGAGGCAACCCTTGAAGATACAATCAAGTTTTTCCATGCACGCCGTCAAGACACACATGTAGTCAACGGCGTTGAAAATTAAAAAGAATGGTTCTATAATTCCCAGGATTGATTCTCCAAGTGAAGCCTACTGGTCGCCCGGCGACCATCCGCCCCGGTGCAGAAGAAAACCCTGTCGATGGCGGATTCCACCTGTGCCCTCAGGATTGGCGGGGCAGTCCTGTTTTTCGCCGTAGGATCAAGGAAAATCCTGTGGCGTAGGAAAGAAGTACTAGACATGATACATCTCCAGATAAAATATCTCTGCCTTCTGGTTGCCTGCACGGCCTCCACATTCTCCCAAATTGGCTGGTCTGCGGAGTGGGGTAACCTCAAGGGGCGTTTCATCTACGATGGATCACCTCCGGCACCCAAAAAATTGGTACCGACCAAGGACGTCGCTTTTTGCGGAAAGCACAAAATTCCTGACGAGCGTCTGATCGTCAATCCGGAGAACCAGGGCATTGCCGACATCGTTATTTACCTTCGCAGAAAACCTTCACGAATCAGCCCGGTCTACGACGCAACGGCCACAGCCGAAGTCACCCTGGACAATATTGATTGTCGATTCGAACCCCACGTTCAACTGGTCCGGAGCGGACAAACGCTGGTGATCGGCAACAAGGATGCCGTGGGCCACAACACAAATTTCACAGTCTTTGCCAACAGTCTGCCCAATTCGTTGGTTCCTGCTTTGGGAAGTTTCCGGGCCAAATTGACCGAAACAGAACCCAGACCAGCCAAAGTGGCCTGCAACATCCATCCCTGGATGAGCGCCGTAGTGGTCATCAAGGACCATCCCTACACTGCTAAAACCGACAAGAATGGATACTTTGAAATCAAACACCTACCTGTCGGAGAAAACATGCAATTTCAGTTCTGGCACGAAACGGCGGGCTACGTTCGCAAAGTAACCGGAGCCAAGGCCAAGGTTAGTAAGAAAGGCCGTGTAAAACTAAATTTGGATGGTGATTTTGATTTGGGCGAAATCAAAGTCCCACCCGCTATTTTTGAATAACGAAGGACTCGCAGGCGGCAGCCTGTAGAAAGCCAAACAAGTGCCAACGTGGCTCGTGCGACAAGTTCTGAAGACAGATCGTGTTCACTAGCAGCGGCAGTTCGATGTCAGGGGAGTGAGAAGTAACCATGCAGACGCGTTCAACAGGTTCCAGTATCTCGAAAATCGTCCTGGCGGGTGCTCTCGTCTTCACCCTTGGTTGTGACAACCGGGTCTCCATCGATCGCTACGCACCGAATTCGCAATCAGTCAGCAAGCTTCGCAGTCTCCTGGAAGAATCAGGAGACGAGGATCTCGACGGGGATCTCGACGGGGATCTCTCGGAAGAATCAGGAGACGGGGGTGCCCGAACAGAAAACGACAGTCCGGCGACCAATCCGACGGGATATGCAACGCTTCGAGGACAGGTTATCATTCGAGGAGTTCCGCCGGCCAATCCGGAATTGACCGTCAGCCGCGATACCGACATGTGCGGAACCTCGGCTCAGGATTTGCAACTGGTAGTGGGCGCCAATGGCGGGATACAGAACGTGTTGATCTATGCAGAAGACATTCCTGAAGCCTGGTGTAACCCGTCCGCCCTGGAAGTCAGCGAAGATTTCATCTTTGACCAGAAAAACTGTGTCTTCCTGACACGTGTGGCCGCTTTTCAGACTTCGCAAAAAATGAAGATCCTCAACAGCGATCCCAAGGGACACAATACCGATTTTTCACCACGGTTCGGTGCCTCCTACAATCAACTGATCGCGGCCGGCGGTTATGGATATTACCAAACCGAGGCGGAAGAAAAGCAGCCTGTTTCGGTGAAGTGCGCAATTCACCCCTGGATGCAGGCCTGGCTGTTCCCCCGTAGTAATGGCTATTTTGCCGTCACCGATGCCGAGGGCAACTTCGAGGTTCCTAATCTGCCCGCCGGGGTGAAAATTACCCTGCGAGCATGGCACGAAATTCCAAAATACATTCAAAACGTTACCGTCTCCGGTGAAAAACAAAAGTGGTCGAAGGGCAGATTTAACCGCACGCTGGAAGCAGACGGCGTTCTAGATCTCTCCGTGACCATTGATGCGGGCGAGTTCGATTGATCCACACCTTCAACTTGAAAACCAACAAAAAGACCTATTCAACCGGTTTTTCAACGAGGGCCCCAACGGCTTCTGTAAAAAATGAAATTCAAAACCGAAACTAACAACTCCTGCTTCCGATTTGGACTCTGTCTTGCACTGGCAGTGGGTATGCTCGGCTGCGGCAATGAAACGCTGCGTTTCCATCTGGATATGGTCTGGATTCGCAGCAACGAGGACCCTGAAGTCGCTTTCCAACCCGAACAACTCCAGAATCTCAGCAACGTTCTGGGCGCAGTTTTCGGCACTCCCAACAAGCCGCATGTCTTACAGGATTCCGATATCGGCGTGGAAAAACTCGTCAACCGAGACTTGCTCCAACTGGCGGCGGGTCCGGTCTGGAATGACCCGCAGGGAAAGTCGCATGGGCTCTACCGGAAACACTGTGCTCACTGTCACGGGGTCAGCGGAGATGGAGCGGGATCCACCGCCGCCTACCTCAACCCTTACCCTCGCGACTATCGGAGGGGCATCTTCAAATTCAAATCAACACCCAAAGGCGAAAAGCCCACGAACTCGGACCTGGAGAAGACCTTGCTTGAGGGAATCCCCGGTACCTCCATGCCGTCCTTTGTCTTACTACCCGATGACGAGATTGCCGCCCTGGTCGATTACGTCAAGTTCCTGTCGATTCGGGGCGAAGTGGAACGCAATCTGGTACTGGAATTAAGTGATCTGGAGGAGGGTGAGCTGCTGGTTTCCGACGAAACTCTGGAGGACGGCAAGGAGCTGATCCAAGATGCGGTTTCCTTCGTCGTCAACCGCTGGAGCCGTGCCGAATCAAAAGTCGCAATTCCTGCAGCCTGCCCCAGTTCGGCCGATCCGAGGACTGCCACCGGCGAAGAAATGGAGCGGTCAATCACCCGTGGATATCACCTCTTTCATGGAGTCATCGCCAACTGTTTCACTTGCCACGGCGAAACCGCATTGGGAGACGGACAACTCGACTTGTTTGACGACTGGACCGAAGAACTGCAACCCAAGGATCCCGAGAGGCATGCTGAACTTATGAGTCTGGCACAACGTCCGCAACCCGCCCGGAATCTTCGTCCCCGGAATCTTCGTCTGGGTATCTACCGGGGGGGCCGGCGGCCTTTGGATATTTATTGGCGACTGATCAACGGAATCGACGGCGCCAAGATGCCACAGGTTCCAATGGTTGACCCTAATGATCCGGGAAAACCGGGAATGAGCGACAGCGACCTGTGGGATTTGATCAACTACGTCCGTTCGTTGCCTTATGAAACACTCAGTCGCCCGGCCTACCAATCACAGACCGATCATGTGCAGCTTACCAAACCTTTGTAGAGGATAGCCGTGGGAAGATTTTGGAGTATTCTGTTCATGCTCGTTCCCATTTTGGGAGTGTGGGTATTTGTCTCAGCTGCCTTCAATTGGTGGCCCTTCAGTGGCGGGGCTTTGGCTTTTCCCGGCGAACACTGGCTGCCCCATGACATTTCGGTTCATGGCGTCGTCATCGACGGCCTCTATTATTTTATACTCGCGGTAACCGGTGCCATTTTTATCGCCACAACCGTCGCCATGTTCTGGTTTCTGCTGAGATACGACGGTAGACAAAACGCGACCCCGGTCAAATTTATCCACGGTAGTCATACCTTGGAAGTCATATGGTCTGTTCTACCGGCGGTGACCTTGCTTTTTATTGCAATCTTCCAGATGAACGCCTGGTCGGATGTGAAAATCCAGAGGCCTCTGCAGAGCGTCGGCCCCGACGGCGAACAAGGGACCCTGGACGATGTTTTTCTGCCACCGTTGCTGGAAGTCACGGGCCGTCAGTTCGAATGGAAGATTCGTTATCCGGGTGAGGACCAGGAATTTGACACGCCGGACGACATTCACCTGGTCAACGACCTGCACATACCCGTCGACGAGGAGATTGTCATCGCCATCAAGAGCGACGACGTACTACACAGTTTTTTCCTGCCAAACGTACGCCTGAAACAGGATGTGGTGCCAGGTATGAAGCAATACATCTGGTTCGAGGCAACGGAAACCGGCACGTTCGACATCGTGTGTGCCGAGCTTTGTGGTTGGGGACATTACAAGATGAAAGGCCGTTTGACCGTCGAATCGCGCGAAGATTTCGAGCGCTGGCTAGGACAGAAATACAAGGCCCAAGAAACCAACCAACTTTCGCTTGAGTTGGCCGAAAGATAATTCCTGGAGAGTAAAACGATGAGTACCACGACGGCGGGTGCACACGCTCACGCACACGGCCATGCTGAAGCTGGTGTCGGTGACTTCATTTCGACCTACGTGTTTTCCCGTGATCACAAAATCATCGGCATGCAGTTCCTTTTCTCAACGCTGCTGTGGTTCATGGTCGGTGGATTGCTGGCGTTGGGAATTCGCTGGCAACTGGCCTGGCCCTGGTCGGGAATGCCCGTGATCGGTCCCATGCTGTTCTCCGGCGAGGGGGGACAAATCTCTCCCGAGTTTTACACCATGCTCTTCACCATGCACGCCACCGTGATGATCTTTTTTGTAATCATCCCGATCCTGGCGGGTGCCTTCGGCAACTACTTGATTCCGCTCATGATCGGGGCCGAGGACATGGCTTTTCCGACACTCAATATGCTCAGCTACTGGTTCATGTGGCCGGCATTCCTCCTGATCGGTTCTAGTTTTTTCATCTCACCGAGCAACGGAGCCGGGGGAGGGTGGACTTCCTATCCACCCTTGTCGTCGATCCCTGAAGCCGCTCCGGGAAGCGGTTCGGGGCAGACCCTGTGGCTGTTGGGGGTTACCTTTGTCGGCATTTCCTCCATGATGGGTTCGATAAACTACATGACGACCATCATTCAGATGCGCGCCCCCGGCATGACGATGTTTCGTTTACCGTTGACAATTTGGGGGATATTCATCACAGCACTCCTGCAAGCCTTTGCCCTGCCAGTTTTGACCGCCGCCGGTTTAATGCTCTTGCTTGATCGGGTTGTCGGCACCGGCTTTTTCATTCCGGAAATGCTGGTGGTCAACAATTCGCTTCCTGCATCGGGTGGCGGTCAGCCCCTGTTGTGGCAACATTTATTCTGGTTCTATTCGCATCCGGCAGTCTACATCATGATCCTGCCGGCAATGGGCATGGTATCCGAAATCATAGCCTGCTTCTCGCGCAAGCCGATTTTTGGTTATAGGCCCATGATATTTTCGATTGCGGGCATCGCAGGCCTGGGATTCATCGTGTGGGGCCACCACATGTTTGTTTCCGGCATGAACCCCTACCTGGGAATGACCTTCATGACAGCCACGATGTTGATTGCGCTGCCTAGTGCGGTCAAAGTCTTCAACTGGCTGGGGACAATCTGGCGCGGAAAAATTCAATTCACCACACCCATGCTATTCGCTCTTTCCTTCGTCTCGATGTTCATCATCGGCGGACTTTCTGGAATTTTCATGGCGGCCACGACTGTCGACATCTTCATTCATGACACTTACTTTATTGTGGCACATTTCCACTATGTGCTGTTTGGCGGTACGGCCATGGCAGTGTTCGGTGCGATCTATTTCTGGTTTCCTAAAATGTTCGGTCGCATGATGAACGAAACCCTGGGCAAGATCCACTTCTTCTTTACTTTCCTTTTCCTGAATGGCACGTTCTATCCCATGCATGTTCTGGGAGCGGTCGGGTTTCCTCGACGACTGGCCGACCCCTATCACTATGAAACGTTTCGACACCTGATGCCCGTCAACCAGTTCATGACCTTGTGTGCCATCGGGATGGTCACGGTCCAGGTCGTGTTTGCAGCCAACTTTCTCTTCAGCATCTTTTCCGGTCGGAAGGTAGGCCGAAATCCCTGGGGGGCTAATTCCCTGGAATGGACTGCCCCCAGTCCGCCCGGGCATGGCAACTTCGATTTTCAACCCGTGGTTTACCGGGGACCTTACGAATATAGCTCGCCAGAAGTCGACGCCGATTACTATCCTCAAAACCAGCCGCTTGCGCAAAAAACATGAAGAAGATCGCGATAGAATCGCTCAATCGCCGGTAGAACCGGCTTGTGTTTCCAATCGGACATTGTCGCTCGTCTGGAAGTGACAATGCCCGCCTTTTATAAGGCCTCAGTCACGTGCTGACCCCGAAATCAAAACGCCCCTTTCCTCGTTGGCCCCACGGCATGGCCGTGCTGCTGGTGGTGGCAACCTTTCCACTGATCTGGGTGGGCGGTTTGGTCACGACTTACGATGCGGGTATGGCCGTCGAGGATTGGCCGACGACCAGGGGTTACAACCTGTTGCTTTATCCCTGGCAGACCTGGATTGCCGGCCCCTGGGACGTCTTCATCGAACATGGTCACCGTCTTCTGGGGTTCCTGGTGGGCGTCCTGACAATTACCTTGAATGTGGCCGTCTGGCTACGGGATTACCGCCGCTGGATGCGCTGGGTCGCGCTGGCGGCACTGGGCCTGGTGCTGACGCAGGGAATCCTGGGGGGCATGCGAGTCATCCAAAACAGTCAGCAGTTGGCGCTGATTCATGGCTGCGTCGGACCGCTCTTTTTTGCGTTGACGGTCGCCATCGCGGCTTTTACGTCCCGTTGGTGGAATGCTCGTGATTTACGACTCCAACATCCAGCGGCAGGCAAATTGCACCGGCTGGCCGTGCTCACATTCGTGCTGGCCTATGTGCAGCTCATCCTCGGGGCCCAACTCCGTCATCTTCCGGTGGACGCCTCGCTGGGCATGTTCCGCGGAGTCGTCTGGGCTCACCTGTTCTTCGCCGCGGTACTTACTGTGTATGTGCTTTCACTGGCCGGGCGAATCGTGGCCCAATATCGACGACTGACCCACCTTTTAGTGCCCGCTTTGGGAATTTCGTTACTCCTGCTGGTGCAATTGGCCCTGGGGGCGGCGACCTGGGTTGTCAAATATTCCTGGCCAACTTTTGCTGTCGCCTGGAAATGGACCCAATACTACACGATTCAGGCCGATGGTATGCTGCAATCTTCCATCACCACTGCCCATGTTGCCAACGGATCGCTGATCCTGGCGACTGCCATACTGCTGGCACTACGCTCGACCAGATTGGTTCAACGCGGCGTGGTCCAAACTCCGCTAGGGGATGGCTACCTCGGGGAGGCCGTCGCATGAGCGCATCAACGTTTCCTCTGTCACAGGAAAGATCCAACCTCTCGATTCGGTGCCGGGCTTATGTCGAATTGACCAAGCCACGCATCGCCTCTTTGGTGCTGGTTACCGTGGTTGTGTCCGGACTGATTGCCAGTTGGGGACAACCCAACCCCTGGTTGTTGTTGCATGCGGTGATCGGCACTGCCTGCGTAGCCGCCAGCGGAAGTGCCTTCAACCATTGGCTGGAGCGGCACACGGACAGCCTGATGCCGCGCACGGCGGGGCGGCCACTCCCGGCTGGACTGCTGTCATCACGACAGGTTGTTCGGTTTGCAACGGCAACCGTTGTAGCAGGAAGCCTCTATTTGGGACTGTTCGTCCACTGGCAGGCTGCTACCTGGGGCTTTGTAACCTGGCTGTTGTACGTGGGTGCTTACACACCGCTGAAGGTCGTCACCGCATGGAACACGACGGTAGGAGCCGTAGCCGGAACGCTACCGGTCGTAATCGGTTGGACTGCGGTTGGCGCTGATTTTGATCTGCGGCTGGGCGGTTTGCTGGCCGTCGTTTTTTTGTGGCAATTTCCGCACTTTATGGCCATCGCCTGGCTCTATCGCAACGAGTACCGTCAGGCAGGACTAAAAATGACCACCGTCGTTGATTCGTCCGGAAAGCATGCCACCACCCAGGCCGTATCCGCGGCACTTGCCTTAATACCTGTGAGCTTCCTGCCAGCGTCTTACAGCGTCCCCTCCGCATTACCTTATTTGCTAGCCGCTCTGATACTTGGCACGGGGCAACTGATCTGTGCGCTTCTCTTTTTCTGTCGTCGCGACGAGACATCTGCCAGGTGGTTGTTACGAGCTTCTCTAATCTACTTGCCAACTTTACTCATTCTGATGCTTTCCATTCCTTTACTCTAGGGTGATCAACGAAAACATGGGACACGACGAATCGGAACATCAAGACCATATTCAACTGGAATACCAGCCGGCACTGCCCATGTCCAATGGCAAGCTCATTGTGTGGTTGTTTCTATCCACAGAAATTATGTTTTTTGCCGGACTGATTGGGACCTATATCGTGCTTCGGTTCGGTGCACCCGCAGGAACATGGCCGACTCCCGCCGACGTTCATCTCAGCGAGCCTATCGGAGCCTTTAATACCTTTGTGCTCATCTGTTCCAGCGTGACTGTCGTGCTCTGCCTGGAAGCTTGTCGAGCCGGTCGGGCTGCCACCGCCAAGCGCTGGCTGTTTTCGACATTTCTACTGGGCAGTGTATTTCTCGGTGTGAAGGTCTATGAATACAACCAGAAATTCTCGCACGGCATTTACCCTAAAAAACCACGCAGTTTGCTCCATGAGAGGGCGAACCTGGAATACGCAGCCGCCCTGCGTTCTCCTTTGAAAGCCAAAAGAGACGAGCTCGACAAGAAAAAAGTCGAACTCGGAGGATCCGAGACAACTGAAAACGCGGAGTCGGAGGAAGCGGGTGAAAAGCAAGTCGAGAGTCGACTCGAAGAATCCGAAGAACGAGATCTGCAAAAATACAATCGGCTGCTCTCGGGGGTTGTGGAATGGGCCGAATATGTGGCTACGGATCCGGCGACTCCAGAAGCTGAACGTCGTGACGTTTTGGTCCAACTGGCCAATTACGTTTCCGGACCGGGGCATGCTCATGGCCATGCTGAAACGGAAGTGTCGCCCTTTGCCGGTCAATTGGATCAGGAACGGGACGAATTAAAGGCTGAACAGGACCGTCTGGAAGAAAAGCAGCGCCAGTTGCTGGCCGCACGCCAAAACAATTCTGGTTCCGAAGCGACACAGAAAGCGGACATTCAATCCGACTTGGCTGCAGTCGAAGGACGGCTGAAACGCATCTCCCATCGCATGGATGGAATCGGGTTGCTGCGGGAACTGAAACATGGAATCAATGAAGACTACCAGATGCATCTTCCGATCGTGCTACCGAGCGGAAACATGTGGGCCAGTACCTATTTCTTACTCACAGGCTTTCACGCGCTCCACGTTCTGGTAGGATTAATTGTGTTTGCCATTGGCATGGGCATGTATCTGGATCCTGAAAAGGCCGGGTTCATTGAAAATATTGGTCTGTACTGGCACTTTGTCGACCTGGTTTGGATATTTCTTTTCCCTTTGCTGTACCTGTTTTAGACACGAACCTGCCCGGCACGCACCATTTTTGACTTTGGAGAATAAAAAATGTCTGAAACGAAATCGAGTGATTTGGACGGACATAGTGGTGATGATCATGGCCATGGTGGTGTGGGAAAATATCTTGCAGTATTCGTCTGTCTCTGTGTCCTCACCGGTGCCTCTTTCTTCACTTACTCGGACCTCTGGCCCTTTAAGGATACACCCGCCGTAGGATGGGTCTTCATGATGGCTGTATCGTGCACGAAGGCCTTGCTCGTCATGCTGTTCTTCATGCACCTCTTATGGGAAGCCAATTGGAAGTACGTTTTGACATTTCCGGCCGCGCTGATGTCCGTCTTTCTGATACTCATGCTGATTCCGGATGTTGGCTTCCGTACCCGAAAGTATTCGGAAAAGCGTTGGCAACAGGCTGCGGAGCCGGAAGTTCATGCTGCCCCTGCGCATCACGACCCTGATCATCCTGAAGATCACCAGGATGGCCCACACGCACACCAACATGATTGACCGAAGGACGGCTGGTTACCTGCTTCCCTCTTTTTCATGACCACTGACCCAGCCATTCGCATCACGAAGCTTTCTCACCATTATGGTGGCCGCACTGCGCTGAACGAAATCAGTTTCGATGTGGCGGCTGGAGAAATCTTCATTTTAGTCGGCCCCAACGGTGGCGGTAAAACCACTCTCTTCCGAGTTCTCTCGACACTGATTCCGCCGCAATCCGGCGAGATTCAGATTTTGGGTTGTGATTTAATACGACAGCAGGCAGAGATTCGGCGATCCTTGGGAGTCGTCTTTCAGGCACCCAGCCTGGACCGCAAGTTGACGGTCATCGAAAACATCCGCTACCAGGCAATCCTCTACGGCCTGACCGGAAACGAACGGGCCAAGCGGGAAGCAGAACTGCTGGAACAATTAGGACTCGCCGACCGGGCCGGAGACCTTGTCGAGACACTTTCGGGCGGCCTAAAACGTCGCGTTGAACTGGCAAAAGGCATGATTCCCCATCCTCGCCTGTTGCTGCTGGACGAACCGAGCACAGCACTGGATCCGGGCGCCCGCAGCAATTTGTGGGAATATTTAACACGATTGCGTGACGAGACTGGAGTGACCATCGCCTTGACTTCTCACCTTTTGGAAGAAGCTGAAAGAGCCGACCACATGGCGATTTTAGATACAGGATCGATCGTCGCCCTCGACACTCCGGATGCCCTGCGTGCAACGGTAGGCGGCGATTCGATAACCATGCAGTCCAGTGACCCCCAGGCATTGGCCAGCGAGGTGCGGCAAAAGTTTCAAGTCGAAGCAAAAGTACTTGACAAAAACGTGCGTCTGGAACTTGCCGACGGACACGCCTGGATTGCCAAGCTTGTCGAAGCTTTTCCCGGTCGCATTGACACGATCACTGTGGGAAAACCGACCCTGGAAGACGTCTTCATTGCCAAAACAGGCCATCGTTTTTGGCAGGCAGAAACAACCTCGTGATGCGACATCAAGCCAACAATTTCTCATCCGACATGTTGTCTTGAATGCAAATAGAACAACTGGTGTGATGGAATCCTGATGAGGAGCCGACTTTGAACGAATCATCGTTGACAACCACGCGCCCCAGACCGTTGCTGGCAGCGCTAACCCTGTGCTGGCGGGAGATACTGCGGTTTTTTCGTCAAAGAAATCGTATTATTGGCGCGATTGCCACCCCGCTTGTCTTCTGGTTGCTGTTTGGTGCCGGCCTGGACCGTTCTTTTGAGTTATCTGCTGCAGGTTCAGACGGCCAGGGCTTCCGTGAATATTTCTTTCCCGGCACGCTGGCCATGATCCTGCTGTTTACCGCCATCTTCGCATCGGTTTCCATCATCGAGGATCGCCGTGAAGGATTTCTGCAGTCGGTCCTGGTGGCCCCGATCCCACGCTGGTCAATGGTGCTGGGGAAGATACTCGGCGGGACGCTGATTGCCCTGTTCCAAGGCTCCCTCTTCTGTCTCCTGGCCCTGACGGTGGACAACGTAACCTCGGACCCTTTGGCTTTACTCGGATTACTGGGAATCATGTTTGTTGTCTCCCTGGCACTCACGGCCATGGGGTACCTGATTGCCTGGCGGATGGACTCGACTCAAGGTTTTCACGTAATCATGAACCTGGTATTGATGCCCATGTGGTTACTGTCCGGTTCGTTTTTTCCGATTCCCTCGCTGGAGTCCAGTCGTGGAATCATGTACTGGATTATGACGCTGAATCCGCTGACCTACGGTGTTACCGGAATACGTTGGTTGATATTCGAAAACATGAACGCGGAATCATCCAACCCGGACTTCTTTCTCCCCAGCCTCCAAGTTTGCTGGGCAGTGTCCCTTGTGTTTGCCCTGGTGGCCTTTGGCCTGGCCTGGAAGGTTTCCGGAAGTCGCACCACTGCGGATTTATTATGAAAAGCAATGCGTTAATTTTTTGGTTGGGGATTCTGTTCACCTTTTCCGGAGGGATGGTTGTCTGGCTGGTGTTCGAAGGGAGTCGTCCGGAACACACCGCAACGACAAGGCGGGAATTTTCAGCGCCCGTCAACCAGGAACCATTGCGATATTTTACTTTGATGGAACGCAGTGGAGAAAAATTCCGTTCCCAAAGCCTGGATGGCGAGATCTGGGTTGCCAGTTTTTTCTTCGCCAATTGCCCGCACCAATGCACCAATCAGAACCTCACAATCAAGAAGCTCGCTGAACATTACCAGGAACAACATTTAAAATTCGTCAGCATCACGTGTGACCCTGAAAACGACACGCCTTCGCGGTTGGCCAAGTACGCGGACCGCTTTGGTGCTGACGAGCAACAGTGGTTGTTCCTGACCGGCAAGGAATCCTACATCCAACAAGTCGGGGCGGAAATTTTCAAGGTTTCGGTGTCTCCCAACACCCATTCCCAGAAGTTGATGCTGATTAATCGAGAAGGAAAAGTGCACGGTTATTTTCAATGGAACGATGCTGGTCAGATCGACCTGTTTCACCGGGAAGTCGACAAACTGTTGGGCGACGTGCCAGCCTCATCCTCTGTAAACTCAGACATACAATCCAGCAAAACGGTGGGAAATTGAAAGATCTCACAGATTACCTGCCGCATGTTAATGCGTCGCTCAATGCCCTGGCGACCGGCTTGCTGCTGTTAGGATACTGGCTGATCAAGAAAAAACGCGAGCGAGCCCACAAGTGGATCATGCTGTCTTGTTTCGGTGTCTCCGTGTTGTTCTTGATTTGTTACGTGGTGTATCACGCCTACGAAGGCAGCAAACGCTTTCCCACAGACGTGCTGCCGGCCGTAAAATTCTTTTACTATCTCATCCTGGCCAGTCACGTGGTGCTGGCAGCCGTTGTACCGTTTCTGGCATTGGCCGTGATTTATTTTGGTCTCACCGGAAGCAGGGCGAGACACACACGCCTGGCAAGGTGGGCCTTCCCCATCTGGCTCTACGTCTCACTGACGGGAGTGGTTGTGTATTTCATGCTGTACCACATGTACGTTTGATTTTCCGGAAGGGAACAAGAGTTTCCTGCGAATGTGTACCATGTCGTGAACAGTCCTCACGAACACTTTCGCCGACGAGCCATCCCACCAACGCATCAGGGTGCTGATTTCCAACTGAAATTCGTCGCACCCGTTCAGCGACAAGGCTCTTGCATTCTGTGGAAAACAACAGCTATAATTCTGTCGGACATGAAAACGAAAACAAGAATCACGTTCCGCGGGGTCGCGTTGCTGGTGCTGGCAATGTGGTTTTTGTGTGTCTGCGCTGAAATTTGTGAGGCATGCCCCAATTGCAAGAACGGCATAGGAGTGAACGAAAACTTAGTGCAAGGTTACTTCTGGAGCATCCTTTTCATGATGTCGATGCCTTTCTCTCTACTCACTTCGTTTTCCTGTTACTTCTATTTCCTGGTTCGCCGGGCACGTACCTCGGAACAAACGGTGCTTCCTGCCGGACGGCAATGAGCCGCGCGGTTCGTTTTTCAGATCACTTTTACACCGACCGGGTGTTGAATCGAAATCGGTCGATTCGTGTTGGGTTTGACAGTGCGTGCTATTGGAAAATTAATGCAGTTGTCAGGTCTGGGGATTTTGCCTGTCTTCATCGTCCTCGAGTTGTCTGGCACCCTGGGACCTGATTCGGGCCTCACCGAACTACTGCTTGCGATGGTCTTTGGAACGGTACTTTTCTACCTGGGAAGAATCGTCGAAGGGCACGCCGGCGGTTAGTCATCAAGAGGGCGGCTCAACAGCACAATCCTCTCAGGCCGGCAAATAGACTCACCCGCACCCCACTCGTCCATGCCCAGGTCCCCCTCAGAAGATCGTTCTTGGCGCGGATTACTCAATAATTGTTGAATTTTTCGCATTTTCTGATTTCAATAGAGTGTAGGGAGAGTCGTCGACAACAAACAACGCTCGATGTCATTTGTCAACTTTGTTCCCATAAACACTCGCCAAGACACGCCCTGTCTTCCTTGCACCGGCACGATAGCCGAGTAATTTGCAAAAGTTCTTCCTGGTATCAATAGTTCGGCGAAAAGGAACGTCATTTGCAAAAACTGTGTATTGATAGCGCGCCCGTTTACGGAACGCCACATTCATTCGATCCCGTCCAGGTGTAGCATGCAGAGATCTCAACGTTTCACGAAACGACGAGCCAAACCTCAGAGAAACAAATTTCAAGCCGGGTACCATCGTCATCCCACACTGGCAGAGCAACTCGAGAGCCGACTGATGTTGTCGGCTGCTAGCCTGACGACGACCGAAAGCATCATCCCCGCTGCCGGCGAAATGAGCGAGACCATGATCTCCGTGACGGGCAACACACAGCCTGTCGTGCTGGCCTTTCAAACGGTGGCTTCCACCGGCAGCGAACTCAATCCAGCCGCGCCGGAAATTCATGACATCAGTGGCAATGCCATCTTGCCCCTGTTTTCAACCGACAATGCCCTTGACGGGGATAGCGGACTGATTGTCGCCGAACTGGATAGCGGGGATTACATCCTATCGATGACTGGTGAAAACGGCACGACCGGCAGCCTGCTGCTGCACGCCGGCTTGACGGGAGACTCCGACGCCAATGGCCAGGTCAGCTACAACGAGTTCCACACGGCCACTGCTGCCATGGTGCAAAACCTGTTCGGCTTCAACAACGTAGCCGCACAAGTCTTTAATGGTCTGGGCATCAATACCACGGTCAACCTCTACAGTCCGTCCTTCGATGCCAACATGAATGGCGCCGTCGACGTTTTTGATGTCGAATTGACCAAGGTCAATCAGGACGCGGGTAACTTGCTGGTCGAATTTTCTGATATCGTTACAGCACCTTCCATTCAAGCCTCGCTCAGCACCGACACGGGTAGTTCCGACAGTGACGGAGTGACCAATGACCCCAACGTCACCATCAGTGGATCGGTATCTGACGACACGGAGGTCACCAGTTTCACAGCATCGATCGACAGTTCAACTCCCGTGGAACTGTCAACCTTGTTGGGACAAGACTTTTCCGAGGGGAGCAACTTCCAGTTGAACATGGACCAACTGGAAACCATTGCAAACACCGGCGCCGGTTCCTTGATTGACAGCGGTGAACACGATTTGCTGTTCACAGCAACGGACGACCAGGATGGTGAGTCGACACTACATGTGACACTGCAGATTGACACGATCGCGCCCACCGCGCCCGCTAATCTCGACCTGGACAGTGCCAGTGATTCGGGTAACAGCGACACCGACAACATCACCAATCTGACCAGTCTGGTATTTCATGCAGACGCCGAAGATGGCGCGGTCGTTGATCTTTTCAGTTCGGAGGTCACGGGAGTCGTAGGAACTGGTACGGTCAACAGCCCCGTGGCTATCACAACCGTGTCACTGGCGGAGGGCACGCATACGATTACCGCCACGGCCACCGACGCGGCTGGCAACACCAGTGCTGCCTCTGCCCAAGTTGCCGTCCAGATCGACACAACGCCACCGGCAGACCCTGTTTTTGACCTGGACCCCTCCTCCGATACGGGAGTTATCGGAGACCAGTTTACTTCTAGTGCAGTGGCAACACTCATCGGAACCTCTGACGCCGACGTTGCGATTCAATTGGAACGTGGGATAGATGTAACCCCATATATGGGAAGTCTGCTTGGCACCGCCACGGCGGACGCCAGTGGTAACTTCACCTTCGCGGACGTGAGCCTGCCTTTTGCAGATTCAGTATTTCAGACGACCGCCAGCGATATCGCTGACAATACCAGCACCTTCACGCTGACCATCACGCAGAATCAGGCTCCCAGCATCAACGACCAGACATTTGATGTGGGTGAGGCCAGTTCAAACGGCACATTGGTCGGAACCATCACGGCCGATGATGCAAATCTCGGAGATGGCGACACATTGAGCTTCGATATCGCCGATGGCAACTCTGCCGGAATTTTCACGGTGGACGGATCCACAGGAGAGATCACTGTCGCAGACGCGACACAACTTGACTTCGAGACCACACCGGTGTTCAACCTGACGGTGCAGGTGATCGACTCAGGAGGTGACGGCTCGGGTGTTTCCGGATCGGGACTAAGTGACACCGCGACCATTACCGTCCAGGTCCTTGATGAAAACGATGCTCCCACCATCAACGATCACACGTTCAGTCTTGCCGAAAACAGCATATTTGCCACCCCGGTGGGCACGGTCTCGGCAAGTGACCCGGATGGCGACACCCAACTGGAGTTCGCGGTCACTGCTGGAAACGAAAATAGTGCGTTTGAGATTCATCCGGAGTCCGGAGAAATCACCGTCACAAATCTTTTTGCCCTGGATTTTGAGACAACCGAAACATTCGTTCTGGAGGTCACCGTCACTGATAGCGGAAGTTTAAGCGGTTCAGCAAACGTCACCGTCAATCTGACTGACATCAATGAAGCGCTCTCCGTCGCAGATCAGGTCTTCACGGTTTCGCTGGCCGTTCCACCCGGTTCAATTGTAGATACCGTAGAAGTCGTGGACCCGGATGCAAATGATTCATTTTTATTCGAAATAACAGCCAGTGACGCACCCGCGGGTACCTTCGCCATTGATCCGAATTTGGGAACCCTTTCAGTATCAGATCCAACGGGGCTACAAGCCAGCCCGCTGTACCTGCTGACAGTCCGTGTGACCGATCTGGCCGGAGCAGGCTTTAGTGACGAAGCAGAAATTACGGTCCAGGTGACAACCAACACGCCCCCTGTAGCCATGGATGACGTTGACCAGACCGATGAAGACACGCCATCGGCCATCGATGTTCTGGCGGACAACGGGTCGGGGGCAGATATGGATAACGACGGAGACGACTCACTGTTATTCGTCAGCAGCTTTGACGAGACAAGTGCCTTGGGGGCCACGATTACTGAACAGGCCGATGGCACTCTGCTTTACGACCCCACCGGCGCAGGCGCGATCCAGGAAATGGCGGCCGATTCCAGCGTCTTGGTGGACACCTACAATTACGTCATCAGTGACCCTCACGCTGGTGTGGACACCGGAACTGTGAGCATCACGATCACCGGAGTGAACGACGCGCCGTTGCTGGACATGAGTGGTGATCCCACACTAACGGAAATCACCGAAGACGACTTGAACAACAACGGTGACGCGGTTGGCAACTTGATTGATGGATCCATAACCGACGTGGACTCGGGCGCATTGCAGGGCATCGCCGTGATTGTTCCGGCTGTTAATGGTATTCCACACGTGACCGACGGTGGTACCTGGCAGTATTCCATCGATGCTGCTCAGACCTGGCAGGACGTTGGCAGTGTCAGCCTGAGCAACGCACTTCTGCTTCGTCCCGACGACCTTCTCCGTTTCGTGCCGGATGGTAAAAACGGAGCGACGGCAACGGTTTCCTATCGCGGCTGGGACCAGACAACTGGAGCAGCGGGAACGAAGGTCGACACGGACCTCACCGCGGGTGGCAGTAGCGCTTTCAGTAGTGGTATCGACCGAGCGGAAATAACTGTCACTGACGTCAATGACGAGCCGACGTTCGACGTGATCGAGTCGTTGCTCCCGGTCAACCAGGTTGTCGTTCGCGGTGGCACCTCGACACATCTGGCTCTTGATGGCGAAGACGTCGACGGGACCAATGTGACCTACAGTGTGACGGTGACAGGGGGTGATGCGGGCATTGCAACTCCCAGTATTACCAGCGGTAATCGCAGCATGAGGGTCACCGTCGCTCCGAATACGGAAATCGCAGGCGGCGAGATGACCTTCCAACTCTTCGAACAACGTGCAGGGCGGGTTACCGATCAAATCATCAACCTGGCCCAACAGGGTGCGTACAACAACGATGAGTACCACCGGGTGGTTCCCAATTTCGTCATCCAGGGTGGAAATTTTTCCGGCTCGGGCTTCACGGTTCCGATCATCGACGACCAGTTTCACACGCAGTTACTGCACCTTGGTCCGGGCTATTTGTCGATGGCCAATCTGGGTGACACACCACTACCAAACGGCGACTTGATTTCGGGGGACGATACCAACGGGGGGGGTTACTTCATCACACTGGTCGACACCCGTTTTCTAGACGGCAACCACAGCGTTTTCGGATTCCAGGTGGAAGGCCAGGACGTTCGTGAAGAAATCGGGAACGTTGCGGTCAACGGCCAGTCCCCAGTCAACGAGATCTTCCAGGAAACGGTCGAGATTTTTGTCGACTCGATCAACGGGGTGCTGATCATTTCGGCACCCGAAGATGCCACCGGCACGGTCCAACTTACGGTGACAGCCGACGACGGAAACGGTGGCACCAGCCAACAAATCATTGATGTCACCGTGGAAAATGATGTCGCCAACATGACGCCGTTTCTCGATGACATTGCGCCCGTCAGCACAACGACTGGCACGGACGCGGTGTTCAATATCACGGCCACCGACGCCGAGGGAGATGATTATGTCATCGACGCACAACGCCGTGAGGTGATCAACTTCGATGACGGACCCAATGAAAGGGATGTCACGCCGCCGGGAACCACCAGTTTCTCACACCAAGGTACCACCTGGAGTGGGGGTGAAGTGGTACAGGGGATTTCAGAACTGCAGGGCAGTTTCGACAATGGCCTCTACCTGGTCAACAACGGGGTTGCCGAAGTTGTCTTCGACGACCCGGTCAATGCGGCCAGTTTCTTCTTTGTTCACGGAATGGGGGTCGCTGCTGGAACGGCTACGGCGTTTGACGACAACGGGTCCACGCTCGGTTCCGTGGACAGCAGTGCGGCCACCACATTTGCAGATCCCGGAAATTTCAAAACGTTGGATTTCGTCAACCCAATTAAACGCATTACGTTCAGCAACGGCATCGTCGACTCTTTCGACTTCCGTCCGTACGACTACCAGGTTGTGACCGATTCCCAGGGAAACGCAACCGTCACCGTAACGCCGACGGCGGGGGTAACCGGTCAACTGCAGATTCTGGTACGCGTCAAGCCCTTGGTTCCCGGGAACGTTACGACAGCCAGCACGATTGACACCCAGGTTGTTACGATCTCGGTCAATCCGGCTTTGCATGCTGATTGGACGCAAACAACCATTGCCTCACCGATCACAATTTCTGACACCTCGGACGATTCCATCCAAGAGGTGCTCAACGCAGCGATTGATACCTGGCAGGCAACTGGCCTGGTGAGCGATCGTCTGGAAATCAACCTGGAGGTTCGTGATTTCAACGGTCAAGCGTTGGGTTCAACTGCCATACTGGAAACTGATGGACAAGGCAATGCTACAACCGCCCTGGTCAGTATTGACGACGACGCGGCGGGATGCGGCTGGCACATTGGCCTGGAGTCACCATCGGCGGGGGCAGGATTTGATCTCTACAGCGTTCTATTGCACGAAATCGGGCATGCGGCCGGCTTTTCCGACGCGTTGAATGGATACGAAGTCAACCGGTCGCAACTGGCTGCAGCAGAAATCGACGTGGTGATGACTCTCGACGGCCATCACCTTGACTCAGACAGTCACGTCAATGACCTGATGAATCCGGTTCTCGCACCCGGTGAGCGACGAACCATTTCTGACCTCGATTTGCTGCTGCTCAGCTCATTCGCGACAAACCCGCACCACCAGGTGTTTGCAGACCAGGTGGTATCTGGCTGGCTGGTTGAGCTAGCCGGGTTTTAAAATAGCCGGCCACCTGTGCCCCGGCTGCCCTTGGTTTCCCGGCCGGACCTTCCAGCGGGGCTACAGAATAATCTGCTCGCTGACAAACGGGGCCTCCACCGTGGTGATCAGGACCAGTGACCATTCAAGCACCATATTTTTCCAGACGCCCGGCATTGGCCAGGGCAAGGGTCATCAAATGCTTGGCCTCAAACTGCCCCAAACCACCACGCGATCCTTCAGTCTCACTGAAAGACTCGCAGGAGTCGGTTCGACAACGGTCTGAAACCAGCAATGTGGGAACAGGATGCCAACTGTGGCTCTTCAAATAGCTGGGCGTGCTATGGTCACCGGTGATGATCAAGACGTCCGGATTCAGATCGGTCACCCGGGGAACCGAAGCGTCAAATTCCTCTATTCTCTGAACTTTTCCCGTGAAATCACCATCCTCTCCCGTGCTGTCGGTGTACTTGAAGTGCAGAAAGAAAAAGTCGTAATCGTTCCAAGCCTGCTCTAACACTTCCATCTGCTGTTCTAATGTTTGCGCGTTACCAACAATGTGCATACCGACCAGGCGCGCCAATCCCTTGTACATGGGGTAAACGGCAATTGCAGCCGCTCGCAAACCGTAAACCTCTTCGTAAGGCGCCAAGGCGGGTTTGACAGCAAAACCGCGCATCGTGTGAAAATTCGCCCGGGTTTGATCAGCCAGTAAATCTCGAGCTTGCGCTAAAAATTGACTGGCAATATCTGCCGTTCTTTGGCTGGCCGGATTCAGAGCCCGCGGAGCCCGAGGGGGAACACCGGTCATCTGGGGATCCGTGTCCTCCACCTCGCCACCCAAATCATCACCGCGAAAAACAACAACAAAGCGGTGTTCTTTGACGGGTTCCACAAAAATTTCCACACCGGGAACATTGATTTCTCTGAGCCGTTTAGCCAGCAGGGCACTTTCTTCCGTGGGAATGCGACCAGCTCGCCGATCCAAGATGTTCCCTTGTTGATCCAATGTGCAAAAGTTACAGCGAATGGCGACATCTTTGTCCAGCATTTCCAGACCGATCCCCGTCGCTTCGAGTGCCCCCCGACCAATCACATTTTTCAAGGGGTCGTAACCGAACAGTCCCAAATGCCCCGGACCGCTACCGGGACTGATTCCGGGCGCCACTGGAATGCTCAGACCTTGAACCCCCTGACGAGCCAATTCGTTCAGATTTGGAGTCCGTGCAGCCTCGAGTTCGGTGGGTCCACCAGGTTCCTGGGGCAACCCCCCCAAACCGTCGGCAACGAACATCACAATTTTCGTGTCATTCCGGACGTGCAGTGCACGTGTCACATCGTGAAGATCCATGAGTCATTCCTGGACGTCGGTGCCATATCTTACTTCACACCCCTTGGTAACAAAAAACGTGGTGCTGACAAGGTGTTGATGGTGGAGCCTTCGAATGCCGCCACGGTCTTGAACCTGATGGTGGGGTGATTTTTCGGGAGCGGCAGTTCGATATCCTACAAAAGTAATTGTAAAAACCGCTGGTGAGGGATACTTGCGTTCGATTCAATGCTTTGGTGCAATTAGTTCTACCGTTTTGTCGAGTTTCGTCAAATCGAGGTACAACACGGTAATTCCGTCTGGAAACGGCCTTCTGCTCTTTTTTCGCATCAACCAACCACCGAGGAGAAAAATCTTGGACCCGATTGAATACCAACCGGAGGGAGCCTTCCTCGAAAAGACGGGCATCTCACGTGAGTCGCTTCTGCAACTGGGTCCGAGCCTCGAGGCAGCCCGATCCGAAATTCAAGCAGACTTGAAAGCCTGGACCGCTGGCCATCCGCCGGCCCCTGATAAAGATCCCCTGGATGCAGGATTCATCGATCTCCCCGAACGAATCCTGACGGATTATCGTACGCGACGCGAGCAGAGCGAGCTAGGTCGTGTACTGGCCACGGCCGATCGACTTTGCGAAACGGTCGATCGCGTTGTGGTCCTGGGAATCGGCGGTTCCTACATGGGTGCGCGGGCCATCATGGATGCCTGTTGCCATCCAATGTACAACGAATTATCCCGTGCCGATCGCGGCTCACGCCCCCGGGTTTACTTCGACGGGAACAATGTCGACAACGACGCAACACAGGGGCTCCTGGACGTCTTGGGGCAAAGCGAAAGTATCGAGCAACCTGAAGGGGGTTGGGCAATCATTGTCGTGAGCAAGAGCGGTGGAACTTTGGAAACCGCGGTCGCCTTCCGTCAATTTCTCAATCGACTGAACTCCACCCTGAAGTCTCCTTCAGCGCACAGCTTGGGGGATCTTGTTGTTCCTATCACGGGAACTCATGGAAAATTGCACGATTTGGCGCAGGCACTCCAGTGTCGCGACATCTTCCGTGTCCCCAATGGGGTAGGGGGGCGATTTTCGGTGCTGAGCACTGTAGGACTGCTGCCCGCTGCCGTCCTGGGCCTGGATGTCGTCCATTTACTGGAAGGAGCCGTCATGATGAACGAACGGTTTCAGACCGCGGCGGTGGGAAACAACCCAGTCTTGGATTTTGCGGGGGTCTGCCACCTGCTGGAAAAAGAACGGGGGGCCAGCACCCGGGTTCTTTCAGTCTGGTCCAAAGGTCTGGAAGCATTCGGGCTATGGTACGACCAGTTGTTGGCAGAAAGCCTGGGAAAATCCGAACGAGGTGCGTTACCCTTGACGGCCGTCAACACGCGGGACCTTCATTCACGCGGACAACAGCACCAGGAAGGTGTTCGTGACAAACTGATCACCAACGTCATCGTTGACAAGTACCGACGCGATCCGCTCCGGGTTGGCCAGAGTCAATGGAATCAGGATCAACTCAACGCCCTTGCCGACAAGACGATGCCTGATATCATGAGGGCTGCCATCCAGGGCTCCAAGCAAGCTTACCGCGACGACAACCGTCCGACAGCAGACTTGCATCTACCCTGCCTGGATGAACACACACTCGGCCAGGCATTTCAGATGTTAATGCTCGCCACGATTGTTGAAGGACGATTGATCGGCATCAATCCGTATGGGCAACCGGGGGTCGAAGCTTACAAGCGAAACATGCATACATTTTTACGAAGCACGTGATTTCCTTCAAATTCAATCAATATTCACTGGCTGTCACTTGCCTCCTGATTCAAACCACTCGAGGGAACCTTACATGAGTACGGAATTAACCTGGTTTGGCCATGGGACTTGGTCCATCAAAACCGGAGGTTTGACCCTACTGCTCGATCCATTCCTGGACGACAGTCCATCAGCACCCATCGGGGCTTCTGATGTCGACGCGGACTATATTCTGGTTTCGCACGGCCACTTTGATCACGTAGCCGATGTGGCATCAATCGCGAATCGAACGAATGCTACGGTCCTTGCCAATTTCGAGATCGCTGAATGGTTCTCAAAGAATCACGGTGTCGAAAATGCGATCGGGATGAACTTGGGTGGCAAGGTGGAGTTACCATGCGGTCAAGCCCGTATGACACTGGCACATCACAGCTCTCAACTTCCCGATGGCGCCTACGGTGGCAACCCTGCAGGGTTCTTGCTTCAATTGAGCGACGGGAATATTTATTTTGCTTGTGATACGGCCCTGTTTTTAGATATGCAGTTGATTGGAACCCGGGGTATTGACTTGGCTGTACTTCCCATTGGAGACCTGTTCACCATGGGACCGGAAGAATCGATTGAGGCCATCAAGTTGATTGGGCCGCGAAAAGTTGCTCCGGCGCATTACAATACGTGGCCACCGATTGAACAGGATGCCGAAGAATGGGCCGCTCGAGTCAGACAGAAAACATCAGCCGAACCAATCGTGGTCAACCCGGGCGGTAAAATCAGCCTGGAACTCTAGTGGACTGTCTACGTTTCAACAGCGACCAACCTGACGTTTTCAGGAATTTGCGTTCACACCGGTCGGGAAGGAGCGCTCCAGCAATTGGTCACTGACAGTTTAGCGGGCAGTTCTGACACCAGTTTCAGTCGACTCGTGTCAACCAGTCCCTGTGGGCAGTCCACCTGAAGTCCCACCAGGGATGCCAAAGTCCTTCGTTCTGAACGAGCAGCCCGGAAATGCCCCAACCTTCGAACACCTGTCAAAGCACATCTCGCCGAGGCGCACTTTAAATCTCTCGGATGGTTTTCCCTTACTGCAAGAGACCACCTGGCGGGTCTACCTACCCGATCCCTGCCTGAACGTGAATGCCGCACCGGAAAGCTTTCAGCAAACACGGCAGCCGAATGCCCAACCATCAACTTGATTCCCCATCTTTTGACTTTTTTTCAGTCAATACCCTTACTTGAATCTCGTTGCCAACAACCCGCACTTCGAAACTGTCTATTTTGATGCGAGGGTTGTCACACCAGGTTCCATCACGGACTGAAAATCGCCAGGCGTGCCACGGACAGCTCACAACGTCCTCTTCAAAATGGCCGCTCGTCAGTGACGCGCCCATATGGGGACAGACGTCGTCGATGGCGTGATACCCGTCTTGCGAATGAAAAATGGCAACGACTCTCTGGTGGACGTTAAACGCCTGACCTGTCCCGACAGCAATATCACCTACTTGAGCCACCGTTGTGAAATCCGTCATCGTCATCTCCGATCCTCCCGACCTGCGCAGTCTCTTTTCCACACTGAAACGTGATTCAGGTTCATTCCCTGCAATCCGGGCTATTCCCCGTCCCTACTCTCTACATTATAAGTCGATAGCTCATGACAGCGATATTCGGAGCATCATTTGAAGCAGCCGGGCAAGCCACCGCAGCAGGAACCCCCCTTCGAACAAACCGCCGCAGTACGTATCCTACTGGTATCACGTGTCAACTTGAATTTCGGCCCGACTGATCACGGCCAGCCACACCCACTGAGTTACGGTTGACCCAAAGCCGTCTCTGGGCGGAAGATGCCCGGTGTAAACGCGCTCAGCCAACCCCACCGCGACATTTTAGCGACGCCCGATGGTATGTTAAACAGTGCTGGAAAACGTAACACTAAGCAGACACCATCCAGATGGGTGTCGTTGTAAACCATTTTTTTAGTCTGATTTCTGAGAAACAAGCCGTGAAAAAATCCACTTCTGAGTCCGTATCCCTGGCTGATTTCCAGAATCTGATTCGCGACATGTACTACGAAAAAGATGCCCGTCGCGGAGTGGACGGCACCTTCATGTGGCTCATGGAGGAAATTGGAGAATTAGCGGCAGCACTTCGCGATGGATCGCACGAAGAACGAACCGAAGAATTTGCCGATGTACTGGCTTGGTTAACAACGATCGCAAACGTTGCCGACGTCGATTTAACTCAGGCAGTGATCGGCAAGTATGGGGCGGGTTGTCCCGGCTGTGGCCAACTGGCTTGTACTTGTCCTAATGAGGAGAAACCATAAGTGCAGCATTTTTCTGGCAAGCTGTGTTGGTGGGTCCTCCTGCTGACCCTCTGTCCGAGTCTGGTACATCACCAGGCTGTAGCGGTCGAGCGGCCGGCGCAAATCACTGACTTGCAAATCGGATTCAACGGACATTACAAGGTCGGGTACTGGACACCCGTTGAATTCACCATCCAGGGAGGCGATCGTCATCATCAATGCCGCTGCAGCGTCACCGTCCCCGACGGCGATGGCCTACCCGCCTCTTTTGAACCTGTCGACCGGAACAAGTTACAGATTCCCGCGGACCAGAACGTTACTTATCGCACGTATGCCAAATTCGGACGCATCCAAGGAAACTTGGTCATCGTTTGCAGCGACGATCAGCAGGAGCTCATTCACAAAGAATTTACCGGGGCTCAACTTCCTGCAGGGCTACCTACAACCAGCCCCCTGGTTGTCCACGTAGGAGACTGGCCGGAAATCGAGCAGTCGATTCACGCAACACAACGAAGACACATCAACGTCGCAAATCTAGAATCTGTCGACTCATTACCCGATCATTGGTGGGGATATGAAGGGGTAGACAGCTTGATCATCACTTGTGGTGATCCTGGGATTATCGCTGCTTTGAATCCCGTCCAGGTAGACGCCCTGCAAAAGTGGATCCAAATGGGCGGCAAACTAATTTTCAGCGTTGGTCGACACGCCGAGCAGCTTTTGGGTCCGGGGGGCATTCTCCGGGAATTGTCACCGGGAAAATTCTTGAGAACCGTAGACCAGTGCCAGACCATTGGACTGGAGAACTTCACCGACGTTTCTCACCAGCTAAATGTCGGCCGAGACGAGCTAGGTCGTTGCGAACTCGACCTGGCCCTGATCCAGCAACCGGCGGGTACCATCGAGTTAGCAGAACGCGAAGGCTTCGAAAGCAGGCCTGTCCTGATCCGTCAAAACTATGGGCTTGGCGAGGTGGTTTTCGTCGCCATCGACCTGAATCAAAGTCCCATAAAACACTGGAAAGGTCGCGAACGACTGTTGGCGCGACTTTTGGAATGGACCCTGGGAAGTGAAACTGAACAAGCGTTTTCTGCTTCTATCGGAGCCGTCAAGCACACTGGTTACGATGACCTTTCAGGACAACTCCGAAGTGCACTCGACCAATTCCAAAACATCGTGTTTGTACCCTACTGGGTGGTAGTGGTGCTCGTGCTGCTCTACTTGTCCCTAATCGGTCCAGTTGATTACTTCTTACTACGGCGGTTCGCAAAACGAATGGAGTGGACCTGGTTGACCCTGCCTTTGATTGTCACAGCATTCTGTGTAATACCTTACGTTCTGGCAAAACATTTGAAAGGCAAACACTTTCAAATGAACCAGGTGGAGATCGTCGACATTGACATCGACAGTCGGTTCGTACGGGGCACGACCTGGGTGCACGCCTACAGCCCAGCGACCTCAAACTATGATTTCTCAACACAAACCCAAATCCATTGTCAGTCAAACCCGCTGGATCAACACACCGCTTTGATTTCCTGGCAGGGATTACCGGGAACCGCCCTGGGCAGCATGAACGCAGCTTCTCCCCCTGCTGGGCCCTCGCACCCTTACTCCATCTGTTTTCCCGACAATCATTCTTCATCCTCGCCACAAATTACCGAAATGCCGCTGCAGGTCTGGTCGACCAAATCGCTGACTGCACGCTGGTGGGGCGAAATCGACCTTCATTTCATGGCAGATCTCCGTTCTCAAGGCGACAAACAATTGAGAGGGTCGATATTAAACCCCTTGGATGACGATCTCACCGAATGTTATCTTTACTATGCTCCCTGGGCCTATCAGATTGGGAGAATTGCAGCCAATCGAACCATTCCGATCACCAGCTCAAGCGTCAGGCGGAATTTGCGTTACAAGTTGACGCGCCGAACACTTTCGGAAGAAAACAACGTCATGGCCCCTTGGGATGAATATGGTCAGAACATCCCAAGAATTGTAGAAATGATGATGTTCCACGAAGCAGCAGGTGGTGAAAGTTACACAGGAATGTTTAATCGCTTTCAGACTTTCATTGACTTGAGCAGGCACATTACATCAGGACGGGCAGTCCTGGTGGGTCGCACATCACAACCTGCCAGCAGTTTCCAGTGCGACCGTGAATCGGGTTCGAATCAACACTGGACATTTTTTCGTTTCGTGTTACCCGTGAGCCATACCAAACCGGTGGGACAAGCCGGACACTTGCAAATAGACACAGAAGTCGCAGGGAGTAACATTCCGTGATTCGTACACACGACCTGACAAAAAAGTACGAATCTCTGTTTGCCATTCGCGCGATCGAATTAGATCTGGTCGCGGGTGATGTGTTCGGTTTTATCGGACCCAACGGCGCCGGCAAAACAACCACCATGAGAATTTTGGCGACCCTTCTAAATCCTTCCTGGGGTGAGGCCTACGTTTGCGACCATTCTATCTACACAGCGCCGAAAGAGATTCGACGGCTTGTCGGTTACATGCCCGACTTCTTTGGTGTCTATGACGACATGAGAGTGATCGAGTACTTGGAGTTTTTTGCTTCTGCCTATCGCATACGGGGTCCGCAACGTCGCGAGACCTGTGATGAGATGCTACAGTTGGTAGATCTCGATTTCAAACGTAACGCCTTTGCAAATACACTCTCGCGGGGACAGACTCAACGACTCGGGCTGGCCCGCGTATTGCTTCACAACCCTCAAGTACTTCTGCTCGATGAACCCCTGAGCGGCTTGGATCCGCGCGCGCGGATCGAAATGCGAAACCTTTTGCGACGCCTGGGACAGATGGGGAAAACTATCATTGTCTCAAGCCACATTCTGCCGGAACTGGCAGACGTCTGCAATAAAATTGGTATTATCGATCGAGGGGTGATGTCGGTGAATGCCGAGGTTGCTGAAGTGATGAAGCAGGTGCGACGGCAAACAGTGCTCAAGGTATCCTTACAAGGTGATTCCGATGGCGCCGCCCAACTCGTGGAACAGCATCAGATTGTGGATCGAGTACAGTCAAATGACGGGTGTTTGGAAATTACGCTGTTCGAAGGAATCGAGGACTATAGCGAACTGCCTACACTTCTCATTCAAGAGGGCTACCGACTCTCAATGTTCTGCGAAGACGAGCTCAATCTGGAAGCCGCCTTCATGGCACTCACCAAGGGAATGCAAGACATTGGGAAGGAGGGCAACGCCCCGGGGGACGACAACCGGGACTAATAGTAAATTGCGAGTGCGGGGTAATTCGCTATCCGCCCTTTTGCCAAGCGATTCGACTTCGCATATCGAAAACTTGACTCAACAGTGCTAATACTAGAAAATGCGTACTTCAGTTTTCCGGGAAAAGGACCATCAGTGATGCTGAACTTTCCACTCCAGTCGCTTTATCGTTGTTGCATACCTTTTGTTATCCTTGTTTCCACCTTAGGTAGTTCGTGTTCTACCGCAGAACCAACGGGGGCAGTGTCCACGGTGTCAACTCCTGCAAATCAAGAGAAAGGTGCCCCTGAAAAAGCAGCTGTTGCAACCTTTGGAGCTGGTTGCTTCTGGTGCGTTGAAGCGGTCTTTGAAGAGCTGGAAGGTGTCCTGGATGTCAGTTCGGGATATGCCGGAGGCACTGTCGATAACCCCACTTACAGGGATGTGTGCACCGGTTTGACGGGACATGCTGAAGTTTGCCAAATCCAATACGATTCTGCAAATATTTCCTACGATGAACTTCTAGAGGTCTTCTGGAAGACACACGATCCAACCACGCTCAACCGCCAGGGACCCGACTCCGGTACCCAATATCGTTCAGTCATCTTCTATCACAATATCGAGCAAAAAGAACTTGCAGAACAATACAAACAGAAATTGGACGCATCAGGAGCATGGGACAACCCGTTGGTCACCGAGATTAGTCCGCTCCCAAAGTACTACCCGGCGGAGGACTACCATCAAGACTACTTTAAACTGAATCCCAATCAACGCTACTGCAGCTTTGTCATCCGTCCCAAAGTAAAAAAATTCAAGAGCGCATTTCCCGACAAGTTGAAGCAAAAAGACCGGTAGGCCGGTACTTTAGAACGATGGTTTGCGGAACGGCAAAACCGCAAATCCAAAATCGATTTGGGACAACACAACAGGCCCACAATCCAGGCTCAATTCCATTCGTTGAGCACCAGATTTCTCGACGCCTCTTCCTTTCCTCAAAGCTATACTTGCAGGAACAGGAAGGACGCGACTCGATGAACACAACGCGGAATCAACCTGCCGGCAGCCAGCTAGTAGCCCTCGCCCTGTTTGCTTGCGCAGGGTGCATTTTGGATCTTCACAGCGCCTCGGCAGACACCCCAGCGTTCGATCTGGCACGCGAGCACCTGGTGCGAAAAGAAATTATTGGATCGGGAATTCTAAATCCCGGAGTCATCCGTTCGATTCGCAACACGCCCCGACATAAATTTGTCGCCCCAAAGTTTCGAAAAGAGGCATACTTCGACATGGCGTTGCCTATCGGGTCGGGCCAGACGATATCGTCCCCATTTATCGTGGCTTACATGACCCAGTCGTTGGAGCCACAACCGACTGACAGGGTCTTGGAAATTGGTACCGGAAGTGGTTATCAAGCAGCTATCTTGAGCCCCCTTGTCCGTGACGTCTACACCATTGAAATTGTCGGTTCTCTGGCACGTCGAGCCCGCAGTACGTTGCGGCTACTGAAATACCGGAATGTGCATGTCAAGATCGGCGATGGGTTTCAAGGCTGGTCGGAGCATGCGCCTTTTGACAAGATCATCGTCACCTGTTCGCCGGAAGACGTCCCTTTACCCCTTGTCAAGCAATTGAAAGAAGGAGGTCAGATGATTATTCCTGTCGGCGAACGCTATCAACAGACCCTCTGCTTGATGAGCAAACACAATGGGAAATTGATTCAGGATGAACTTCGTCCAACCCTTTTTGTTCCCATGACGGGTACGGCCGAGGAGAGGCGACGGACACAACCCGATCCGCTTCAACCACGGGTAATCAATGGCAGTTTCGAACAGGAACTCACCGCCTCGGGCCTGATACCGGGCTGGTACTATCAGCGTCAATCACAACGGGAGGTGGATTCGACGGCACCTGTTGGCAACCACGTTGTCAGATTTCAGAATGATCTTCCCGGGCGTCCCAGCCGTGCTTTGCAGGGCTTACCAATCGACGGTCGTGTCATCCGTGCCTTGACGATCTCCGCCTGGATAAAACACGAACAAGTGGTCTCCGGCGAGGCCGCCGAGATGCTGCCGCTGATTGCGATCTCTCTGTACGACGATCGCCGTCAGGAACTGGGACGCTGGTGGCTCGGTCCCTGGCAGGGGAGCCAGGATTGGCGACAGGTATCGAAGCAAATGCGAATCCCTCCCCAGGCACGCGAGGGCATTCTGCGAATCGGCCTGTTTGGCGCCACGGGCACACTTTCCATTGACGAACTGAAAATCGATGCCACGGCCCGCTGACGATGGCAAACTTTACCCTTCCAGGCTCTCTGAATTCCCATCGCCGTCAGTGTAATCAAGCAAATCGATTGGCTGAACAACGCTTGTCAAAACATTGCGGACATGAGAGGCCGTGC
>PBTE01000169.1 GCA_002726515.1 Planctomycetaceae bacterium
AGGAGACGGCGTTTCTCATTAATACCAGCCGTGGCCCGTTGGTTGATGCGGAGTCGCTTGCGCTCGCGCTAGAGGAAAACCAGATTGCCGGTGCCGCGCTGGATGTATTGGAAGTTGAACCGCCACCCGCTGATAATCCGCTGCTGCGAGCGAAGAATTGTCTGGTGACTCCTCACATCGCCTGGGCAACGCGATCGGCACGTAGTCGTCTGCTGAACACGGCGGTTCAAAACGTCGGGGCATTTATGGCCGGTGACCCGCAGAACGTCGTGAATGCCTGATGGATGCCCTGCGGTATTCCGCTTGAGTTTCCCAAGACACCGCTACGATTGTCGTTTGGAAATAAGGTTCGTTTTGCGTCGCCGCAGGACCGGCCAACTCTCTCTTTTTAAACCGTTACTGGTGTGGCTGTGCCACGACTAATCCGTTGCGACCACTGCCACAGCTTCAATTTCCACCAGGAGGCCCGGCAATACCAGTTGGGGTGAAAGTACCGTGGCGCTGGCAGGCAAACGGTCGGGAAAGGCGGTAGTACGGGCTTCGTTGTAGGCGGAGTAGTCACTCATGTCGGTCAGCCAGGCGGTGATTTTTACCACATCGTTCAGCGTAGCTCCTCCGACGGCGAGTATCTCGGCGATGTTGGAGAAGATTTTGTCAGCCTGGGCCTTCGCATCCCCCTCGCCCACGAGGTTGCCTTTCGGGTCAAAGGCAATCATGCCAGAAACCCAGATCGTGTCACCGACCTGAACTCCCAGGTCGTGACTTAAGTTGTCTGCCCATGTCCAGCCGGCAGGGCGAAGTGATGTCCTTTTGGCCATTTGTGCATTTCCTTCCAGTGGCTCATGTCTCGGGTCTCGGTGTCGGCGGCGCGCCGCGACTTCAGGTTAAACGTCGTCACAATTGGCCGCAAGCCCCTCGTGGTGCACAGGTGTGTCGTCATCTGGGGGCGGCGTGGTCCGTTGCCGAGGCGGGGAATGTGGTCAAGGACCCCGGGCGTTTGTCGAGATGGCAAGGGGATTGGCGCCGCCGCCAGGTTTGACCGGAGCAGACAAGCTGTTGGGGGATGCCGACGTTCCCGATTCGCTGGAACCTGCCGCGTGCCCACACTTGTCGAAATGCAGCGCACGCGCGCAGACTGTCTGCATTTTATTCTTTTTTTCCTGTGGCGGGCATTTATGTTGCAGGTGGTGCCTGTTTCTGCTACTCTCAAATCCGGGAGCAGCCGGGGTGGAAAACAGTTGGCTTTCTGCCTTGTGTCTGCCACCTTCCTTGTGTCTGCCACGAAGCGGGGAACCCGAAATGCGTGAAGCGGATGGCCATCGAGGATCCACCCTCAGTCGCCGCGCTGCAATACAAGCTGGCGCGATTGGTCTGGGGCTTAGCACGACTCACCTGGCGGGGCTTCGTGCGCTGAGGGGTGCTCCCGAAGCGAAGGCCAAGTCCGTCATTTTTATTTTTCTTACCGGTGGCCTGTCCCATCACGACACGTTCGACATGAAACCGGAAGCTCCGGTGGAGGTTCGTGGGGAGTTCGGGCGGATATCTACCAAGACACCGGGGCTTCAAGTTTGCGAGTACCTTCCCCTGCTGGCCCAGCGCAGCGACCGGTATGCACTGCTGCGCTCAATGCAGGTGGAGAGCAGCGCCCACGCTCAGGCCTGCCACATGCTGCTGACCGGTCGACTCGATTTCCCCCCGGGGTTTGCAGTCGACAAGGCTCCGGGCCTCAACGAATGGCCGTCGATCCCGGCGGTCGTGACTTATGCCTTGCAGAATCAACGGGCCAAGTTGCCGCCCGCTGTGATACTTCCCGAGCCGAGCGTCAACGAGGCGGATCAGGTTCGGCCCGGACAGTACGCGGGTCGCCTGGGAGAACGTTGGGACGCCTGGCACATCGACATCGCGGCCAAATGTCGTTTGGGCAACGGCGCCTGTCCGGAGTGCTTTCGATTTGACGGGTCGGATTTTCAACACGGCGGGGAAGGGGTGTTCGAGTTGCCCATGTTGGAGTTACCCGAAGGGGGCCGGGATCGGTTGCGTGGACGGATCGATCTGCTTGGCGAAATACAGCAGCAGCAACGGGACCTGGAACGGGCTGGAGACGAGTTTGACAGTCCGCGGCGGCAGGCGATTTCGGTGTTGGCCGACGAGAAAGTGACGAATGCCTTCGACGTCGAAAAGGCGGACCAGAAATTGCGAGAACGTTACGGAGACAACAAGTTCGGTTTGTCCCTGTTGATGGCGAGACGTTTGGTGGAGAGCGGCGTCAATTTGGTACAAGTCAATTTGGGAAAGAATTCATCATGGGATACGCACCGGAATAACTTCATCACGCTGAAGAATAATCTTCTGCCGCCGATGGACCGGGCCGTGTCGGCCTTGTTGGATGACCTGGGGGAAAGTGGATTGCTCGATGAGACCCTGGTGATCATGACCGGTGAATTCGGCCGGACACCGAAGATCAATGACAGGGCTGGGCGTGACCATTGGGGGCCGGTGAACACCGTGATGTTTTTCGGTGGTGGCGTTCAGGGTGGAAATATCATCGGAGCCTCCGATCGAACAGGGTCGGAACCGACACGTGACATTCAGTTGCCGGAGAACTTCGCTGCGACCATCTACGAGGCGCTCGGTATTCCGCGGACAGGTATCTGGAGAGATGTCGACGGGCGACCGCACCGGATATATGGTGGGAGGGCTATCCCGGGGCTTTACGGGTAGCGATGCCCTGTCACCCGGAGGCCCTGTCACCCGGAGGCCCTGTCACCCGGAGTCCGTCGCGCAGCAACGCGGAACGTCCTCTTTTTTTTGTTCCGACAACATTGAATTTCATCCGCGTCGGATCTGTTTTTTGTCGGGTGAAATCGATTATAATCACTACATGACCCGGCTCATTTCGTCGTTCTTGATCATCGCGGCATTTTTCGGAAGTATGTCTTCTGCTGCGGAAAGTCAGTCAGTTGAGGCCGACTTTTTCGAGCGGCGGGTGCGTCCTTTGCTGGTCTCCCGTTGTATGGATTGCCACGGAGACAGGACTCAGGAGAATGGTTTGCGGCTGGATTCGCTGGATAGCCTGCTGGCCGGTGGCGATTCCGGGCCGGCCATTGTTCCCGGGGATGTGGCCGGCAGTCTGTTGGCGCAAGCGGTTCGTCGTGAAGGCGCCCTGCAGATGCCGCCCGAGGAAGCCCTCGACGCCCGGGAAACGGCAGTGTTGGAACGCTGGATTGGGGAGGGCGCCTCCTGGCCGGAGACGGAAGGTTCGAAAGCGGGATTGACATCAGGACCAGCCGGTCGGAGCCATTGGGCGTTTCAGCCGGTTCGGGATCCGGAGTTGCCGGCCATTCAAAATGTTCACTGGCCTCGAACTTCGGTGGACCCCTTTGTGCTCGAAAAATTGGAAGCGGCAAAGCTGGCACCATCGGTCGTTGCGGATCGGCGGACACTGCTGCGACGTGTGACGTTCGACCTGCTGGGGTTACCTCCAACTTATGAAGAGATGCGCGAGTTCCAGAACGACCCAAGTGACAATGCCTATGAGAAAGTGGTCGACCGTTTACTGGCTTCGCCGAGTTACGGCGAGCGATGGGGACGGCTGTGGCTGGACGTGGCGCGCTATGCCGATAACAAAGGGTTTGCCTACTTCGAGGACCTCAACTACCCCTATGCCTACACCTACCGGGACTATGTGATTGCCGCCTTCAATCACGATTTGCCCTATGACGAATTTGTGATTCAACAGATTGCCGCGGACCACCCGGCGGTCCGAGGAGGGCCGGCTTCCTTGGCTGCGTTGGGATTTCTCACGGTGGGCCAACGTTTCATGAATAATCTGCACGATGTGTTGGACGATCGGATTGACGTGGTGACGCGCGGCTTGATGGGGCTGACCGTTGCCTGTGCCCGCTGTCATGACCACAAATACGATCCGGTACCGACCGCCGACTATTACTCGCTTTACGGGGTGTTTCGAAGTTCCGCGGAGCCGATCGTGGGGCCGTTGTTGAATCGACCAGCGGACACGGATGAATATCGGGACTACCAGCGTGAACTCGACAAGAGGGTCAATGCCCTGACCGATTTCGCCACCGAAAAACACGCCGAGTTGGTGAAAGGCGCCAAGGTGCGGGCGGATGAGTATCTGCTGGCGGCCCAGCGTGATGAGGATGATGGAATCGAGATGGACAACTCCTTGATCATCGTCCAACCCGGGGAACTCAATCCGACGATGACACTCCGCTGGCAGGCGCTTTTACGCAGAACGAAACATCTGCACGACCCGGTGCTGACTCCCTGGCACGCCTTTGCATCACTGGTGGATGCAGATTTTGCCGGGCAATCGCGACAGTTATGCCAACAGTATGTCGCCCGGGTAGGGACAGGGCCGGCAACGCGGATCAATCCGTACCTGGCCAGTGCACTCGCGAAACGGCCGCCCGCGAACCTGGAGCAGGTGTCAACGATTTACGGGGAACTGCTACGAGAGACCGAAAGGGAATGGCAGTCGACACAGTGGCAAGCGGCGGTCGACGCCCAGCCGGCACCGAGGGGATTTCGTGACCGGTCCCGAGAAGAACTGCGGCAGCTGTTGTATGCGCCCGGGGCACCTGCCAATCTTCCCCTCCCGGATATCGGGTTCAATTTGATTCGCCTCCTGCCCGACCGGAAGGGGCAGGAGATTGTCCAGAAACTGTTAAAGGAAGTCGAGCAGTGGATCGCCAAAGGAAAAGAGACTGTTCCCCGTGCCATGGTACTGGTCGATTCGAAGACGCGACACGAACCGAGAGTGTTTCACCGCGGCAATGCCGGGCAACCCCGGGAGTCGGTTCCGAGGAAATTTCTCAGTGTTTTGTCCGGAGTGACTGATAAACCTTTCCAGCAGGGAAGTGGTCGATACGAGCTGGCGCGGGCGATTGTTTCCCCGCAAAATCCACTCACCGGGCGCGTGATCGTCAATCGCATCTGGATGCATCACTTCGGGGCACCGCTGGTCTCCACGCCCAGTGATTTCGGTGTTCGCAGCGAGATGCCCCTGCACCGAAAACTTCTGGACCACCTTGTCGCGCGCCTGGTTGCAGAAGGTTGGTCCGTCAAAAAGTTGCACCGCAGGATATTGCTTTCGACAACATTTCGCCAGACAAGCATTCACCGCAGTGACGGTTACCGGGTGGACCCCGAAAACCAGATGTTGTGGCGACAGAATTTAAGACGATTGCAGTTCGAAGGTATTCGCGATTCGCTGCTTTCGGTCGCCGGGACTCTCGACGGAAAAGTCGGTGGAGTTCCTGATAGAATGCTCCAGCGTCCGTTTCCCAGCAGGAGAACAGTGTACGGTTTCGTCAACCGGAGTGAGCTTCCCATCCTGTTTTCGACGTTCGATTTTCCGAGCCCTGATGCGACCAGCGGCAACCGTCCGGAGACCATCGTACCACAACAGACTTTGTACATGATGAACAACCATTTTGTTGTGCAGTGCGCCGGCGATCTCTGGAAACGCGCCGCCACCAAAGCAGAACAGACAGGTAGAGATGTGATTCGCCAGTTGTACCGCATTTTATTTGCCCGCGATCCAAGACCGGAAGAACTTCGTGCGGCGCGTGGATTTCTGCAGGTCGCGAAAGCACCCGGGGAAAGCTACTCCGACTGGACGTATGGGCACGGGGAGATTGACCTTTCCACGGGTCGCCTGGTCGGTTTCGAACCGTTGTCGAACTGGAGCGGCACTGACTGGCGCGACTCGAAAACCACGGAATCCGGCGCCATTTATCTTGATCCAAAGGGTGGTGTGACGTCGGCAGAAGGGCCCTTTGTTGTCAGGCGTTGGACATCACCGTTGAACGGGCACGTGACGGTGCGTGGCACACTAAGCCACGTCGCTGAAAAGGAGAAGGTACACCAGGGAGATCAGGAGATAGAAAAAAAGAAGGGGGACGGGGTTCGCGCGAGTTTGATTTCCAGTCGCTTCGGTGGGCTGGGAGAGTGGTTGGTTCACGGTGATGAAACAGCCACAGGTACTGAAACGTTGGAAGTCAGGAAGGGTGATACGCTTGACTTTGTCGTGGACGGCCGCAAAGACGGTTCGGACGACGGTTTCCAGTGGCCCCTGCGATTGTATAAGGTGGGTGGGGATGGTCAGCAGGCGGCAGCGGCGCATTGGAATTCACGTATTGATTTTCGCGGAGTGCAGGCGGAATCCACGCAGCAATTGGCGCAGGCCCTGTTGATGACCAGCGAATTTATCTACGTTGACTGAAATGATGTCAATGAATAATCAACCAGACAAAGCGACTCGTTCCAGCCACCAGGCGGCAATTTCGCGCCGGGGTCTGTTGGGTCGTTCCGGCGTCGGGTTGGGGTTGCTGGGGTTAGCCGGTGTGCTTGCGGATGACGGCGCGCTGGCGAACGCAAGCCCCTCGCAAACCGATCTTTCTCCTTTGGCTCCCAAGCAGCCTCACTTTTCCGCCAGGGCCAAAAGCGTTGTCCACTTGTTTCTTAAAGGTGGACCCTCGCAGGTCGACACCTTCGACCCGAAGCCACTGCTTGACCGTTTGCACGGAAAGCCGGCAGGTAAGCTGGGATTGCCCACCGAGCGGAAGACGGGGGCCGTGATGAAGTCGCCGTACAAATTTCAGAGGCGTGGGCAAAGTGGCATTCCGGTCAGCGAAATTTTCGAAAAGACCGGTGCGATGATTGATGACATTTGTGTCGTCCGTTCCATGCATTGCGATGTTCCCAATCACGAGCCGTCCATTCAACTGCTTAACTGCGGGCACAATATCGTGACACGACCCAGTTGGGGGGCCTGGGTTACCTACGGGCTGGGGTCCGAGAATCAAAACCTGCCAGGATTTTTCGCGCTTTGTCCGGACGGTGTACCCACGTTGGGGTCGAGGCTATGGGGATCGTCTTTTCTGCCGGGTGCGTACCAGGGGACGTTCCTGCAGACAAAATACCGGGATGTGGAACGACTTGTCGAAAACGTTCGCAACACGAGCTTTTCGGCCTTTGCCCAGCAACGACAACTGGACCTGGTCCGCAGGCTCAATGAATTGCACCTGGCAGAGCGGGAAAAGGAGTCTCGCCTGGAAGCCCGGATCCAGTCTTTTGAACTGGCGGCCCGAATGCAGATGGAGGCCGTTGACGTATTTGATGTGAACCAGGAGCCGCAGTACATCCACGACCTCTACGGTTCCGGTGCTCACGCCCGGCAGATGATCATCGCCCGCCGGTTGGTTGAACGTGGAGTACGGGTCGTCCAGGTCTATACCCATCCGGGTGGAGGCTGGGACAGCCACGATGGCCTGGAGGAAGCGCATCGCAGACTGGCCATGGAATCTGACCAGTCCCTTTTTGCATTCCTTTTCGATCTCAAGCAGCGGGGGTTACTGGAGAGCACTCTGGTCATTGTCGGCGGGGAATTCGGTCGGACGCCGGTGGCGGAGTTTCCCAATTTTTCAGGACGGGATCACAATCACTACGGTTTCAGCTTTTTGTTGGCTGGTGGTGGAGTCAAAGGGGGGTACGTGCACGGGGCTACAGACGATCTGGGATTTGCCGCCGTGGAAAATAAAGTTCATTACCACGATCTGCATGCGACAATTCTGCATTCCCTGGGTCTGAACCACGAACAACTCACCTATCGTTTCGCAGGACGAGACTTTCGACTGACGGACATCTACGGTAACGTGGTGCATGATGTTCTCGCCTGAACAGGGTAGTGAAATCGGCCTTGGTCCGGCCACCCGTCCAGGGAAAAAGGGGGTCCCTTTCAGAGAGGTTGCCGGCAATACGTCAATGTTTATTTTGTGGTTTCAGTTCTGCGGTGTCTTGTGTCTTTTGATCCATCACCTTCGAGGCGTGTTCCATGAACCATCTAGTTGCCGATAGCGTTTACCTTCGTGTCGGATCTCGCAGGCAGTTTTTTTTCGACGATCTGCTGCTGGAACAGACCCAGAATTTGACGCGGAGATTTCACTCACCGGAACCGGTAACAAGTCGGCCGATACTTCAAAAGGACCGGCCTTGGGAGCACGTACCTTATTTCAGTTGCAATACGTGGAATGTCATTCGCGACCCGCGCGACAAGCTGTTTAAGTGCTGGTACGAGGATTGGGAAATTCACGACCTGTCCAATCCCATTTCATGGATTCGAGAATCTGACAAAAAGTTCTGTTTGAATTTGCACCTCAGCTGGCCGTCGCGAAATCTGTACGCGGAATCTGTCGATGGAATCGAGTGGACAAAACCCGAACTGGGTGTGGTGACCGAAAAGGGGCGCAACACGAATATTGTGTTGGGGGGCCGCCAGAGTCTGGGACCTGTCCACTGTGCCTACGTCCTGCTGGATGAGAGTGAAAACGTCTCTTCGCAGCGATTCAAAATGGTGTTTGAGAACATGGCCACCGAGAACGCCGACGACCAGGGTGGTGGAACGTTTCGTGTGGCCTTTTCGGAGGATGGAATCCACTGGGAGGTGCAGCCCGAGCCCGTCCAGTACGGATCCTGTGGTTCGGTGGCCGGTGACGTGGTGACCGTGTCGGTCGAACCCGAATCGGGGGTTTATCGCCTCAACGGGCGGCACCCGTTGATGTGTTCCGCGGTGGTTCAGGATATGCGTAACCCGACCGATGGTGGTTGGATTGCCCCCAGTTATCCTCATCAATTTGGTCGGGAAAATAAGCGGCGGATTTATCGGGCGGAGAGCCGTGACATGATCCACTGGTCCACGCCCGCTCCGCTGGTGGTGCCTGAAAGTGATCTCGATAACCTCGATGACGAATTCTATGGCATGGAACAGTTTCAGATTGGTGACGACTGGCTGGGGCTGCTCAATATCCTTCATAACACCGATAACACAATGGATGTTCAACTCACCTATTCGCGGGATGGAAGAGATTTTAATCGTGTCCAACCGGGGTGGGCGTGGCTGACACCGGGTGGGCCGGAGAGTTGGAATCGCTACATGACAACCGTCTGCAGTAAACCTGTCGAGGTGGGTGACGAGTTGTATGTGTATCACGGGGGTGCCAATGTGCATCACGACTGGTGGATGGTGGGTGTTCCGGAAGGTCTTGATGTTCCGGAAAGCGGCAATCTGCCCGATGTGCGCTACGGGTTGGGGCTCGCGAAAATGAAGCGAGACCGTTTTGTCAGCCTGGCGGCCGGACCGGCTCGCACGGGTGTTTTAGTGACCCGTCCCATTTTTCCGACAGGGGACAAGCTTCTGGTGAACGTGAAGTGCGCCCCGGGCGGGTCGCTGGAGGCGGCGATTGCCGATGACCAGGGGGTGGTGGTTGCCGGATTTGAACGCACCAGTTGCCAGGCCATCAGCGGAGATGCAGTGGCTTTGGAAGTGAAATGGAAGGGTCAGTCGGAACTTCCCACGGAAAAATTTCTGAAACTGCATTTTTTCCTGAAGAACGCAGAACTTTACAGTTTCCAGTTTGTCGACAAGGCCCAGTAACAGGGTCTGATCGAAAACGGTTGTGGACGAACTGACGGCGAACAAACGTAGTTTTGGGGTCAGGGAAGTAGCCAATCCCCGACGGTCAGGTGAGTCCCAGCGGAAACGCCTGATAACGAACTTCCAGTCGCAGGGCGTATAGTATCAGCGGGTGAAGTATGTCAGCGGGCCGCTTGTGAAGGGTCAGCCTGAACTCGTTTTCACCCTGTCGGATGCAGTCGCGGGGCAGCAAATCCACCCCGATTTCCAGGTGTCCAAAATGTCCGTTCCAGTTCCATGGGTACTGCCCGCTGACATCGACGTGACCCTCGTGCAGCGGAACATCAACACCATTGATGGTCAGTTGCAGTTGCTCGTCACCCGTGAGATGGCACAAGTCAAGTTTCAAATTCAGCGAGGCCAGAACACGTTCCTGCCGCGCGAGGTCCAGGTCGTCGCCCACCGGTAAAGAGAGAAGGAGGCTGTCGCCGGGATGGCGCAACTGGGCCGGTAACTGGTGGGGATGGGCCGTCTGGTAGGATTTGCCGAAAAATCGACTTTGGCTGGGGATTCCGATTTCGGCCAGCATGTAGAGTTTGTCCTTGCGTACCAGCGTGTCGACCGCTCCCAATTCGCTGAGCAGGGTCATGTCCTGGGGGTGGTTGGAGATCTGGTGGTGGTGGAAGTTGAAGAGGTTGATTCCTGCAACACCTTGCCGCCAGGCATTCAACGCCGCGCCCCGCACCGCCTCGACAGGCGGGGGACGAAAACGTCCCGGGCCGACGCCCTCGGTGACACTCGCATAGATCAGACAGTCTGTGTCCTGTGCGAGTTCAACAAAGGAGTCAAAGGGCAATTCGCAGGCGGTGTCGTAATAGACGGTGGGCGTCAGCACGTCGATTGATCCCTGGGCGATCCAGTGGGCCACATCGAGGTCGCCGTCGTGACACGCTGCGAGCGTCCCGGGCACCCGGGCGCCGAAGTCGATCTTCCTTCCGCGTTGCGTTCCTATCCGGTCGAGTAGCTCACGTATCTGGCGTACATGTGCCGAGAGGATTGCAGCACCCGGTTCGGGGAGGTTCCGGGGGAAGTTGTGGCCGCAATCGCGAGTGAAGTCCAGCTCGAAACCATCCACGTCGTAGCAGCCGCAGAGTAGCTCGACAAGTCGTAGCTGGTGTTCACGAACGCCCGGTATTGAGAAATCAAGGTGCCGGCAGGGTGGAATATGACCGTCAGGATCCGGATCGTGGTTGTCGTTGGCGCAGCGTTCTCCCAGGCGGTATTCGGGGTGATCGATGCCGAATTGACTGCGCATGCCGTGCTGACCCGAGTGGCCGTCGTTGAAACGCATGGCACCCCAGAAGGGTTTTCCCTCCGCATGGGATTGTTCGATGGCCAGGGCCCAGGGGTCCCTGGAAAATTGGAGGAGGGCCTGCAGATTGCGGATGCCCTTCCAGGTAAAGACACTCATTGCCTTGTCAGGAAAGACGGTTTGGGCAGCGGCGTAATCGTGTCGAAACAGGGGACTGCAATCCCCCACGGTAAACATGTGACAAATGATGCCGTCCACCTGGGTTCCGGTCAGCCACCCGACGGTTTCGTAGAGAAATTGTTGTTCGGTGAAAGGGGGGTGAGAGACGTAAAGGAAGTTGCCGTCACTGTGCAGATAGAACCGTGGAACTGTCGTCATCGGGAACTGCCTGTCAATGGAGAGGAAAACGAGGGAATCGGATGGGGAATCGGCGGTGGTCTGCCGGCCTGCTCAAGGGGGGGGGTGGTTGGTCCAGATCGTCAAGTTTTCAAGGGACGAATCGGCGCGGCGTGGCAGCACCCAACTGAGGGCGTAGCCCAGTCCCAGCAAGAACAAATGGGGCAGGACGCCGATCCAGTACTCGTTCGGAAAACTCTTGGCCAAAGTCGGAAATTGTCCGCCTCCCTGATCCGTGTTCAGGAAAACCCAGGTGCCGACCAGGGCAACCGTCGCCAGGGTGGCGATGAGTGCGGCTCGGGACCCGACACGGACAGTCAAGAACCCCAGCAGGAAGAGGCTCAATAGCCCGGCAGTCACGACGGGATAGACGAGAGTCTGCACGTCCATCAGTGTGTCGGTGCGCAGCTTGTGAACGGCCATGGCCACACCGACCATGATCAGGGAGAACACGATGGACACCGCGCGACCCACCAGGAGGTAGTGTTGTTCAGTGCCCTCTGACGACTTGAAACGCCGGTAAAAATCGTTGGTCACCGTAGCGGCGGAAGCATTGATGCTGGAATCGAGCGTTGACATGGCAGCCGCCAGTAATCCGGAGATGACGAACCCTGCCACGCCGGCCGGGACTTTCGTAAGAATGAAATAAGGAAAGACCTCTTCCGGCCTGGCATTTGCCAGCGCCGGGTCGGGGAAGTGCTGGTAGAACACGTAAAGTGCCGTGCCGATGAAGGCGAAATACAGCCACACCGGGATCGTGAGTAACGTTCCCAGGACGAATCCCTGACGGGCTTCTTTGTCGGTTTTAATCGCCAGGTAACGTTGCACCATGCTCTGGTCGGTACACATCATTTGCAGGAACATGAATTGGTAGACCAGGATGATGACCCAAACGGTTTTTTCACTGAAAATGAAGGCGGTGCTGCCGACCGAAAATTTCCCGGCCGCGTGAGCTTCCGAAAAAATCTGGTCCAGGCCCCCCGGAACCAGGTAGGCGATAATGGGGGTGCAGATAAGGCCCCCGATGATCAACGCGATCCCCTGCAGGCAATCGGTGTAAATCACCGCTTGCAGGCCACCGGCGATGGTATAGAGGGCCACCAGGAACCCCAGTCCGCAGATCACGTAGGAGAGGTCCCATCCGCTCATCTTCTGGAACGGTAAACTGACGGCGTAGAGGATGATCCCGGTGCGGAAGATGTGATAAAAAAGAAACGCCACTGCACCGTACATCCGGGCCCAGACACCAAACCTCTGTTCCAGGTACTGGTAAGCCGTGCGGATGTGTCCGCGACGAAAGAAGGGCATGAAGACCAGATAGGTCACCACGGCAGGAATGAAGTACAGAAAATGTGCCGGCATGAAACGCCAGTCATCTTTAAAAGTTGCACCTGGCAGTGCCAGGAACGTCATGGAACTGATGATCGTGGCCATGATCGAAAAGCCGACCACCCAGCCGGGCATGCTGCGGTCGGCCAGAAAGTAGGAGTCTGCGGAACTGGTTTTACGAGCACAGTAGACACCGATGGCGACCATGATGCCCAGGTTCAGTCCAATCACCAGCAGGTCTGGCCAGCGTGCTAAGTGTTCTGCGGGCATCGAGCAAGGTCTCCGGATAGGAATTGGGGTGTGGTCGATTGAGATGTTAAAATCGTCAAGTGGCGGGGCCGTTCGAGATTGCACTGGCAATTCGCCAGTTCCCGCCCTGATCGCAGGCAGCGTAGTACATGCGGTACTTTCCCGCACCAAGATGGATCACCGACATGTCTTCGGCATGCACGGCGTCCAGGTCATTGCCATGGTATCCGTCCCCTTCAATGGCACACTCACCTCGGTTCCAGACCAGGCCGTCCGCCGAGTAGGCCATAAAAATCCGGGACCGGTACCCGGCCATGTCGGTCGCGATCGATGCGGCTGCAAAGTTCTCGCTGGAACCTGACGTGACGGCATTGACGTCGTGGCATGGGTGCGGGGGGACCTTGGTTCCCGGTGGCACATCCTGCCAGGCGGAGTAGACCATGCTCCAACTGTCCTGGCCGCCCTGTGGTGGTATCGCCTCGGCTGCCGAGAAACCCCCCGAGTCATAGGTGGTCTGGCTCTCCTTGATTCGGTAACCCGGCTCGAAGGTGAAATGAAGGCCGTCGTCGGTGACGGCGCTGATCACGCCTTTCGTTATCGGTTGATCGCCGGGGGTGGGGACCTGACCAAAACAATACAATCGGCCGCGACCGTCGGGAAGTGATGAAAAGCGGGGACCGCCAGTTCGTGTCGGACCCTGCAGGCGGATCCCGTCCTCCAGTTCCCAGGAGAGCAGATCGTGGGAGACCGCACTGCAGATGACTGTTGGTCGATCGGCCGAGCCGCGGGACTCAAAATACATCCGCCAGCGGCCGTTGTTGATCCTGGTGACTGTTGGCGCAAGGATGCGAAGTGACATGTGTGGCAGTTCCGGACGTGGCGCAAGGCGAATCCCCGGTTCCGTCTGAAAGGACAGGCCATCTTCTGAAACGGCACTCAGGATATATCCCTGGCACACGGGGAAAGGTTTGCCCGGTCCGACGGCCGTGTAGAACAATCGAAACCCTCCGGACGGGTTACGAACAATGCAGGGCGCCTGACACTTCAAACTGTCCAGGTCCCGAGACCCTTGCAGGCGGGGTCCGGGTTCTTTCAGCCAATGGTGAGTGACGGGCATGATGGTTACCCCATTGCGTCGAGCCTTGCGAGCGAAGTTACCCCGGTCTCGCGAGAAGTGGACCTGCCAGTAAGTCTGGATATCGTATTGATTTGAACCGCAGGCCGAACCCTTTCGGTTCAGCGAGAAACAGACTATCGAAAATCCAAACTTTGGCAACCCCGGGCACCTAACGGCAACGCCGAAAAAGAAATCGTGTTCGGAATAAACCACATCGCCGAAACGGGTGACCAAGCGTTGCCAATGAAAGGCGCGGGTGAACTGCCAGGGGCCGCAGCGTCAGGTTCCTGTACCACACCTCGCTGTTGTGGTCGGTGAGCATGATGCGGCCGGGGCCAATCTCTCCGAAACCGGAGACGTCAGAAAATTTGCTATTTGCCTTTTGTTGTCGCCAGTGACAACCACCGACACGGGCCGTAAGAAGGCGGCGGCCGTTCAGCCAGTGTTCGATATGGCTCCCGTAAACGAGAATGCGGGCGTGGTTGTACTGGCCCGCGGGTCGGAGAGATTTGGAGCGAGTCGGTCGATACATGTCGTAAAGAGAACCCGTCGAATGTCTGGGATCGACTTCCGGGTACATGGCATCGTCCAGGATTTGGAACTCGCACCCCAACACACGGCCTGCGAAATTCCGCACGCGGTACTTCACGCCACTGTTGGCTCCGGCCGTGATTTTCCACTCGAATTGCAAATCGAAGTTACAGAACTGTCGGGTGGTGACGATATCACCCACCCTCCCGCGGTCGTTTCGCAAGTGAATCTCGCCCTCGACAACTTCCCAGCCGTCTTGGATTGGCTTGCCGTCCACGGTTTGCCAGCCCGTCAGGTCCTGGCCATTAAACAAGGGACAAACAACCTCTGCGGAAACAGCGCCGGGGAGCGGAAGCACAAAGATCATCCAACACGCAAACAGGCTCCATCGTAGTGCCATCGCATACCTCGCTGGAAAGAATCACGAAACGGCTCTTCGACCCGGGACATCGATGCTGTTCATTGTACCCACGGTCTTGCCGTGGAAGCTAGTTTGTCGCTGAGAAAACTGCGTGGGTTTTCCGCATCGGGGCAGGAGGTCGCAATGCCTTCCAGCGTCGAGGAGAAGGAGGAAGATTACAGGGGACACAAAAGGCCTGATAACGAAATGTGAAATCGGCCGTCGGAGACATGTGGCCCAGGAGGATAGTAAAAAAAGGATTGCCACAGCGGGTCGGCGTTTCTGCTATCGGGGACGGACCCCGATTCCCGAGGAGGTACATCGTCGACTAAGATCATTGTTCGTGCGGGGTTTTCGTCGAACAATGATGGCCAGTCGGTTAGTTACGCTTAGTGGAATTGGCTGGTGGTTGCTGGGCGTGTTAATTTTTCCCACGTGGTGACTCACCGTTTTCCCGTGGCAGTTATTGTCAATCGCAAGAACCTAAAGGATAAGATCCACCCGGTCCTACATGGGATAGCGGGGTTCGAAAGGCAGGTAGGTATGTCTCCCACCCTTGCTAGTCAAGCGGCTTACGGTAGTCACGAGGCAGCGGCGGCCAGGGCCTGGCTGAAGGCCGCGGGTTTAACGGATGTGGAATTGCAAAGACCACTGGTTGCCATCGTGAACTGCTGGAGTGAACTGGCGCCGGAAAATTATCACTTGCGCATGGTCGGAGATGCGGTCAAGGCGGGTGTGAGAATGGCTGGCGGTACCCCGCTGGAATTTAACACGATTCATGTGGTGGACGCAGTCGTCATGGCAACGGAAGGCATGCGGGGTGTGTTGCCCAGTCGGGAATTGGTAGCCGATTCTGTTGAAGTGATGGTACGCTCTCACCAGTTTGATGGCATGGTGCTGATTCCCTCGGGTGACAAGGTTGTGCCGGCCATGGTGATGGCGGCGGCCAGGTTGGACCTGCCGAGTATTGTGCTCCACGGAGGAGTAACCCCGAGTGGCAGGTACAAAGGGCAGACCATCAAGCTGGAGGAAATGTGGGAAGCGGTGGGGGCCTTTAAGGCTGGCAAGATTTCGGAAGAGGAACTTCGTGGCCGGGAAGACAATGCCTTTCCGGGGTTTGGCGGTGGTGCCGGGTGTTATACAGGAAATACGATGGGCATGCTTACCGAAGCCATGGGCATGTCGTTACCACAGACCTCGACATTGAGTGCGGGGACTCCTTTTCAATTACGGGCGGCCAAGGAAACCGGCATGCAGATCATGAACTTGATCGAAGCGGAAATCACTCCCGCAAAGATCATCACGCGTGAGTCTTTACGGAACGCTGTCCGAACAACAGTTGCTATCGGGGGATCCACCAATTCGGTGCTGCACCTGCTGGCCATTGCTCATGAAGCTCGTGTCAAGATGACTGTGGACGACTTCGAGGAGTTGAGCAACCAGACACCCTACCTCTCGCACCTGGGACCGTCGGGGCCGTTTTCGCTCCCCCAGTTGCACGCTGCCGGCGGAATTCCGGCCGTTTGCAAGGAGTTGGGGCAACTTGTTCACGGTGAATGTTTGACGGTCACCGGTAAGACACTGCAAGATAACTTGGCCCGGTTTGAAATTCTCGACACGGCAGTGATCCGACCAGCGGCCGACCCGATCTCGCCAACAGGATCACTGGCAATTCTCAAAGGTTCGCTGGCTCCCGAAGGGGCCGTGGTGAAGTGGAGCGCGGTCCATTCGTCGGTCTTGACGTTTCAAGGCCAGGCGCGAGTGTTCGAGAGTATGGAGCAGGCTCTGCAGCAAATCTACGGCGGTCACATCGCGCCGGGATCCGTTGTCGTGATCAGGCAGGAGGGACCGCAAGGGGGGCCTGGTATGCGAGAGATGCTGGGGCCGACCAGTGCCCTGGAGGGGATGGGATTGGCAGAACAAGTGGCGCTGTTGACCGACGGCAGGTTTTCGGGTGCCACCCGGGGCCTTGCAATCGGGCACGTTACTCCCGAAGGTGCCGTGGGTGGACCGATTGCTCTGGTTGAGGAAGGAGACG
>PBTE01000170.1 GCA_002726515.1 Planctomycetaceae bacterium
GTCCGCGCTGGTGAGTGCTCTCTCGCCTCACGGTGGAATGGGCCTGATGGTCTATGGAAAGTACGGCCGAAATGGCGTGTATCCTCTACAGAAGATGTTGCGGGCGCTGGGGAGTGGCCACTCCCTCCACGAACAGGTGGAAATTGCGAAGAAACTGGTTGAATCGCTACCGGCAAGTAACTGGTTCAAACGCAACCCGATGCTCATGGACCATCGAAATTCGGACGCCGGCCTCGTCGATCTGTTGTTGCATTCCCAGGACCGGGCCTACCTCGTAGAAGAAGTTGGTGCCCTGGTAAACAGTGCAGATTTGTCGATCGTCTCCTTCGTCCCGCCGGTTCAATACGATCCCTCCCACCTGCTGCAGGATCCGGAGTTGTTAGAGCGGTTGGACGGATTCAACCCCATGGCACGTGCAGCCTTTGCCGAACAACTTTCGGGCAACCTCAAACAGCATGCATTTTACGTGGTGCCCGACGCCCGGGCCGGCTGCACAACGGCTGTGCCAGGCCCCGAGATGGTGCCTACACTTTCAACAGTGAACGCATCCCGGCTGGCGATGGCAATTCGGCAGGAAGGATTTCTCGCGGTGAAGAACGGTCCTGTCACACTTCGCTTGCCAGTCCCGAAAGATGCAGCCGTCATAGCGGAACAGATTGACAGCCGGCGCACCTTGTCCGAAATCCGGGACCTGGTGGAAACGAGCATGGAAAATGTGGGCTTCGATGCTGCCTGGGGCGCGTTTTATAAGGCCGCGAACGGATTGAACCTGATGTACCTGAAGGCTGACAAGTCCTGAAGTGCACCAGCATCTCAGAAGACGCGCCCGGGACTCTCGCAGTCAACACGGCTTGGGAAATCCTGCTCTGGCATAACGACAGACTGTGATTTCAAGCCTTCGGCACCTGGCGACAGGCTCTCCTGCACCTTCAATAACCGGTGACCGCTGGACTGCGGTGACAGCTTCCACCATCACAGGCCCCCTTGACGGTGACCTGGGTGTTTCTCGGACCGAAATGATGCAGGCGGGTCAGTGTGTCTGGCAGCGGACCAGTATACAATAGCGGTTCAGACATCAACCAATACCTGCCGGGAATCAACCTTTCAGAATTCATTTTGTGGCGACTTGTGCTGCAAAATGACCAACACCCCTTCCGGCCTGTTGCTGCAGCCGACCGAACAACACCCTCCGACGAGCAGGCCACAAACCACACGCAAAGGAACAAACCGTTATGAAAACCCACACGATCCTGTTGAGCCTCCTTTGGTTGGGTACCCTGCCCTGTCTGGGTTCTGCTGATCGACCGAGCCAACTCCCCGAACGGTACCGCGATTTCGCCATCTACACGACGAGCAGACCTGATCCGACGAATCCGGCACAAATCGAGATGTCGATTCAACTGGTCAACCGCGGTCAACGCAGCCTTCCGACCCGCGTGGAGCTCAATCCCCGGCCGAAACTGGGGTTCAAGGGTGGCAGTACCGAGTTGGACCTGGCAGCCGGCCAGATGACGACCTGGCAGCTGACATTCCATCCCCCCGACGGTCTCGTGAAGGAAGTGATCGAGGGCGCCATCTTCTTCAAATCGACCAGGGCCCGGGACTTGTTCATTGCCGTGCGCGGTCCCGACCCCGAGGGCTGGCAACCCGACAGTGAGCCGGAAGTCGACGACCCCTCGGAAACACTGGTCATCACGGACCGGGCTCAGGTTGTCGCGACTTACGCGCCGCGTGTCCGCATCGATTGGTGGCAACGTCACCCGAGTTCTACGATCACGGCTGACCAGCGTGTCGAGCCGACCGTTACCCTTGCCGCCCGGGGCCGCACCGATTATGCGATCCTGGTGGATGTGCCCGAAGCTGCAGAAAGGGAGAATACTGACTTCCAGGGGGCCGTGGCGGACCTGGCACGGTGCATCCGGATCATCTCCGGCGGGGCGGAACTGCCCGTCGTCGTGTCCCCGGAACAAGGTCAACGCGCCATCAGGTTACGTTTCAACAACCAGTCGCAGTGGCCTCACCCGGACGCCTACCATCTCTACACGACTTCCGGGGGTGATGTGATGATTGAATCGGGCCACGTGGACGGACTGCGCAACGGGATCTATGGACTGCTTACGGATCACCTGGATTGCCACTGGTTTATGCCCGGCACGCTTGGTGAAGAAATCCCCCAACCTGGCAACCAAGCCGCCGTGATCGGACAGATCGATCAACGGCGCTGTCCCGCCTTTTACTCCGCAGCGCGCACTAACTGGGGAGGCGGTCGCTGGAATCTCCGCAACCGGAACGTGGCCCGCCGCGGCCGCATCATGTATGGCCACGCGTTTGCCTCGTTGTTAAAGGGCACGCCCGAACTTTACGAACAACATCCCGAGTGGTGGGCTCGCGATCGCGGAGGAACCGTTCGAATTTTTGACCAGGAGACCGGCTGGAGTTTCACAAATTTTTGCACCACCAATCCTCAAGTCCTGGACATGATCGCCCGGAAGATCAACGATCAGCTCGATGGCCCTGATGCCATCCTGGCCTCCATCGATCCGAACGATCTGGCACCGTTTTGTTTGTGTGAATCCTGTCGCGCCGTGGACTCATCTTACGGTGCCGACAATCCTGACGGCCGCTTTTCCACGGACCGGATGCTTCATTTTGCCAACGAGATCCATCAACGACTCGACCCGGAAAACCAGGACAAACAGCTGGGATTTCTGGTGTACGGGTGGCAGATCGAACTGCCGGAGACGGCCAAACCGGGTCCCGGAGTCACGGGCACCATCTGCTACATGGACTGGGACTACGACCACACCCGACCGATGAATGACCCGACTGCTCCGTCCAACAAAAAATTTCTGCGACTCGTCAAAGGTTGGGGAAAATTGCTACCGATGATGGGCTATTATGATTACCCCACCGACTACGTGCACTTTGCCCCCTATGGCCAGGTGATGAAGCTGCGCGAAGACATTCCACTAGTGCATGACCTGGGAGTCACGTGCATGGTCATTGAGGGACAACCGATCCAGGCGACCAGCGCGCTGAACCTCTACATTTGCAGTCGCTTGCAGTATGACGTGAAGGAAGATGTGGACGTTCTCGTGGAGGAATTTATTCACAAGTTCCATGGACCTGCTGCTGAACCCATGCGCAACTACTGGCTGGGCGCTGAATATTATACGGCGACGTTGCGCCCCGGTCCCAGGGCGCAGGATCGCATGACACGTATTCCAGCAATGTGGGAAGCACTTGACGGTTACTTGAAGGAAGCGGAAACGCTGGTTGCCAACCTGCCTGAAAACCAGAAACGATTTCGAGACCGGGTCGCCTTCCAGCGTGACGGATTCGAACTGGCACGGCGAAAATGTGCGATTCGCGACCTGGTCTACACGCGTCAAAAAGCAGTTAAACCGCACGCACTCACAGCAGAAAACCGTCAACGCGCCGAGGACTATCAGAAATGGATCGCCACCACGCGTCAGCGACATGCTGCCGACGATTCATACTGGCCGCCGCTACTGCCGGTTCATTACTACTCCAGCCTCAGTAACTTTGTCGGTGGAGTGTTGAAAAAGCTCGACGCCGCAGGAGTGCCCAGCGCGAGCGATTGAATCTGCTTCAAGGCGCTGGTGCTTCTGAACCATGACGATGAACATGGGCACCGTCCACTGCACGAGGCGGAACGGGATCGTCGCCGGTGCTGACAAGCTGTCTGTTGAACTGCAGCCGCTTTTCCCCGACCCGATCGACCACCTTGTCCGGGGGGTCGCGCGACACCCGTTGGGTTTCGATATTGCCCGTAGTTAGAAACGACCCGGGCGGACGTTTCAACCGGCAAAGATCTTTCGCATCACTTAACGACCTGGTTCAGCAGCTTTCCATGCTCGTCTCGATGCTGAAAGATCAGTTGAGCCGCTTGGCTTGTTTGGGCCGCAAGAGAAGTAACATGCAGGAATCCTCCGGAGGCCGGGTTTTGCAGGTAGGGCTGTTTGATCGTTGCTTCGGGATCTGTTGATTTGGGATCACCCGCTTTGCGTCCCAGCCGCGAATTTACATCCACCAAGGCGCCCGATGAAAACTCCTCCGGGCCACGTGGATCAACGGCATGATATTGCCAGTGACGGTCACCACATACGAGATAGAAGTTCTTGATTTGTTCGCTCTTGATGAAGGCAAAAAAGTCGTCTCTTTCATGGCGAAATCCGCCGATGTTCGTGTGATTGTCTTTTTTTCTTAAGTCGTCAGGACCGATCATCGGAGTTGGGGAGATAAGTACTTTATAGGTTGCCGTACTTTCTTGAAGCGTCCTTTTTAACCAGGCCTTTTGCTCTTTGCCCCAAATTGTCTTTTCAGGACTCTCCGGAGTACGATTGTCACTTCTATAGATGCGTCCCTCGACAAACCAAATCTGCAGGTCCCTGCTGACCCGGTAGGTTCGATAGGTCTTGGTATTCGTGTCATTCATCGGGCCATAGGGCAACTGTTCAAGCATCAGTCGTTTGGCAACTTGAACACTTGGTGCGTAGTCTCCGGAATTATCACAGTCATCTTTTCGATAATCGTGATCATCGATCTCCCAGTACGTCGGAACGGATGCGAAAAGACTTCGGTAGCGTGGTTGCACAAACTGCTCATGCCATTTCTGTCGAAGTTCAGACACGGTTTTTGCTCGGGGATCTTTTGGTGTGTCGTAATAGACGTTGTCGCCCGTGCCCACAAAAAAATCCGGTTTCAGCTTGAGGATTGACTCTAGAGCGGGGTAGCCCAGATGTTTATCGGGACCTTCATAAGGGGCGGGTAAGGAGGTATTGTTACGAGCCCGGTGATTTTTCTTGTCGATTCCATTAACACCGTGAAATTTTCCGTAGTTCATTCCCGTCACGACAACGAATGAAAAGTCAGATGCAATTTCCGGACCCGCATGGGTCCGAAATGTTGCGATGGGCCCCGGGCGGAGATGCTTTGTATCTGGTCCGATCAAACTCCGGCACGTGTATTCGGTGTCAGGATCGAGGCCCGAAAAGGTAACCCGGGCAATGTAATCGTTTTCAGCCGCCGCGGTCGCAGACTTGGTTGCAGGAATCGGTTCAATAACGGTCTGCCTCGATGGCTGAAGTGAAAATTCGACCGAGCCGGGAGTTCCTGGAACGTCACGGTCCACGAGTTTTTCCGTACGTGTCAGCCGGACCTGGATATTTGCCGAGTGCGTGCTGACTTCTCCAACCATCATTCCCTGTCCGGCACTCGGGCATCTGGCAGGACTCTCCTGTGGTGATGCCCAGACGGTGGCAGCTGAACCAATCATCAGAAGTATGATGCATAATGAAAATCGCAAATGCATAACGGGCACCTTCAGAAGAGGAAAAATTCAGCATGTCGTGATCATCGGTTTGGATGAGCACCGCAGAATTGAACTTACTAGCTCGTCCACGGACCTTCAATGACGTGGGATGCCCAACAGCGAAAGGAAAATCGCTGATGCGCCTCGAATCAGCGAACCGACAACACGACGTGGGCTCGTAACATGAAGGCTTATCGATAGATGAGCATGGTCTGGGCCGAGCCAAACGCCGTTGGTGCTGCGATGGTGCCTCGTGCACACCTTGCGTACGGGCTGCCAATTGGAAACGTTCTGGTACTGGAAAACGTCGGCCAATAGGGCCAAACAAGACGGGCTCCACGGATTCCGACCATCTGACGCACTGTGGAGTTCCAACCGTCTACCACCAGTTTTCAATCTGGAATCCGTCCTCTCCCGGCGACTGCAGGTTTCCTCTTGTCCGTTGCCACCCGGGCAACCCCCCAACAACAGCATCAGCGTACCTGCCGGCCACAACTGGCCTGACAAACGGACTCTTGCTTCCAGTACACGGCCCAATTAAGCTTTTTTTAGAAGCCGGTAGACCTGATGTGGCCACCCATGCGGGAAAAATCAGCAACCGCTCCAGAGACCCCGGGCTAGGTCCAAATGGCACAGGTTGACTCTGCACAACCGTCAATCCGGCAGCCCAGAAGATCATCGCATTTGTAAAGGAGCACCGAGTGAGTAGTTGGAAAGAGGGTCAAATCAACCTGCAGAGCGATACGCAAACACGACCAACCCCCCGCATGCGTGAGGTGATCGCCGCAGCCGATGTGGGAGATGAACAATATGGTCACGACCCGTCGGTCAACCAACTGTGCCAGGAGACAGCGGAACTACTCGGCAAGGAAGCCGCTGTTTTTCTCCCTTCGGGCACGATGTGCAACGAGATTGCTCTGCTGGTACACTGTCGCCCTGGCGACGAAATCTACGCCCATCGCACGGCCCACATTCTCATTTCAGAGGCGGGTGGGCCCGCGGCGCTTGCCGGTGTCCAGGTGTATCCGATTGACGGTCCGCGCGGCCAGTACAGTGCAGAGGCCCTGCAGGCTGGCATTCAACCGCAGAGCCGCTACACCCCGACGGCCCGGCTGGTCCTCGTCGAGCAAACCTCCAACGGTGGAGGCGGAACGGTGTGGCCGCTGGAGTTGGTCCGTCAAGTTGCAGATACCGCCCGGGAAAAGGGACTGCACCTGCACATGGACGGGGCGCGGCTCATGAATGCTGTCGTGGCCTCAGGAACATCGGCCGAGGAATTCTCCGCACCTTTTGACAGCGTGTGGCTGGATTTCACCAAAGGACTCGGCTGCCCCATTGGCGCGGTACTCGCGGGATCGGCCGATTTCATTCACGAAGCCTGGAAATGGAAACAGCGGATCGGTGGTGCCATGCGGCAGGCCGGAATGATGGCTGCCGCCTGTTCCTACGCGCTTCGACATCACGTCGATCGCCTCGCCGAAGACCACGAAAACGCGCGCCGCTTCGCGGCGATCGTTTCACAATGCGACGGTTTACAGCTTGATCCGGAACCGGTCGAAACGAACCTCGTATTTCTCGATATTGCCGGGACCGGTCTGGCGGCCGGTGAGGTACGTGCCCGTCTTGAAGCGGAGTCGATCAACATAAGTGAACCCGCACCGACGAGATTGCGTGTCTGTACCCACCTGGACGTCAGTCGTGAACAGGTTGAAACAGCGGCGCATGCCTTCGTGAACATCGTGAACGACCTGCGTTGACCCACCGGTGTACAGCCTGTCGACCGGATGGCATCGTGGCAGGAAACTTCAATCGCCCGGAGGATGATCCTCGGCGCAGCCGGTCGGCTCCCAGCCCAGCACTTCTTTGGTACGATCCGTGCTGCGCCAGCGGTATTTGTTTTCAGAGATTGCATTGAAGACATCAAAGTCAATGCTGTCCGGCGCACTGATGCACTTGTCGATCATCTGGACGCAGTCGGACTGGGACAGGTAACCCGGATAGTGGCGCCGCACCTGTGGCCTGTCCTCGGGCAGAACAGCGCCCAGCCGAATCACAATGGTCGACATGCCGTGCTTGTCTGCGTAGTAGCGTCCCAAGTGCTCTCCGAACAGTTTCCCGATCGCATACGGCGAGTCGGGACGGACCGGCCAATCCGGATCGACCATGGTCCAGTTCTCAGGAACCTGATCATCCGGTCCGTTGGCAAGTGTCCCGAAAGGAAGTTCGTCGTCCCATTCATAGGCGAGTTGTGTACATCCGCTGCTCATGTGGACGACCCGTTTGACACCCGCTTCGCGCGCCGCTTCGTAGACATTCAACGTCCCCTGGACCGTCCCCGCCATGGTGGCGCTCCAATCGTTCACCTGGTCAATGCCGTTGGCTGCGGCCAGGTGCAGGACAGTGTCAACACCGTGAAAAGCTGGTCCGATGGAATCGGCCTGGATGATATCGACCGCGAAGTGAGGAATCCCCTCGACCCGCCGACGGCTGAGTCCACTGAAGTCGTACTTGTCGCCCAGGGCCGCGATCGTCAGGCTGCCGATCAGCCCGCTCGCCCCGGTGATCAATACCTTCTTTTTCGACATGGGTCCCGCTCCAAGATGTCTGAACACTGGACGATGGTGCAACGGCTGGATCAATCACCATTCCGGTTGCAAGGCGCATCGTCCGGCTCAATTGATTACATTCAGCTGACAAACTACATCATTGAATCTTTGCAATTCCTTGACAAGACGTTTGCACACGACCACGTTCGGAGGAGCCGCCTCGACGCTTCGGGGCACTGACACGAGCCTGATGTACCTTCAAAGAGTGACCAGCAGCAAAAGGCTGCCCGAGCTGAACCGGAGAAATCTGCCAGGCGCTACTTCGGCTGGCTGTCATTCGGCCCGTCGTCGCAGTCCTGGCACGACGAAAAACAAGGGGAGCATCAGCAACAACCCGGCTGGCTCAGGGACGTTAAAAACGAGCGAGGCAGAATCAGTAGTTTGAATCCAGTAGCCTTTACCGCCTTCAAAGGCTGTCAGGCTTCCCACCCAACCCTGTCCATCCAACCTGGTGGCGGCGACGCCTTCGCCACTAATTCCCGTGATCACATCTTCGACTTCATCCGGAAGTGCGTCACCGATATCCACAGCTCCCTGATAAGGAAATGACACCAGGTTATTGCCGGCATGCAGTTGATATTGCGTAGCTGGATCGGTAGGGATTGCTTCAGAAAGGCATAAGGAAGCAGCATCACTTACGGTCAGCCAGTACCCTGAAAGCGGACTTATGGTTGTTAAGCTTCCCGCCCAACCAACGTCATCGATATAAGTTGCAGCGACACCTTCTCCCGTAACGCCAGTCGCATTTCCAACCAATGATGCCATTACATTGGAAACGGATGCATCTTCCGGCAGAGCATAAAAACTGATTAAGTTAGCCCCGGCATGCAGGTCCAGGCAGTAATCAATCCGGACTGCCGGGTCGGGTTCATCCGCCTGGAGTTGTACTGCTGAAGAATGTGTAAAAATCAAAACAGTGCAGAACCAAATCAGAGTTTGCAAAGTGTCACCTGATCTTCGTGATCGAAGCAATTTTCTCGGACTTGAAGTCATTCGATTGTTCCCCTTGAAATTGCGACGGCCCCAATAAAAAAACGACAGCCGGATGCTCCCGAGTTCCCCACACCCAATAGGCAACTGTGGGGAGAAGGATCCAGATGTCGTTGACTTAGCAACTAATTAGCGGTTTCTGTCTTACTCTTGTTAATGCACGATTTATCCACCCAGTGCGGACGTTCACGTGCCAGACAACTTCCCCAGACCGTGTCAACCTGGTTTGAGTTGTCCCGGCCCCCCCAAAAAAAAACGACAACCGGATGCTCCCGAATTCCCCGCACCCAACTAGGCAACTGCGGAGAGAAGAATCCAGATGTCGCTGATTCAACGGATTAGCGCTGCCTGAAGAGGCAATGTCTAGCTGTTAACTACCAGTTAGACGATAGGATAGCTGTGGCTTTTGCGGCTGTCAAGCGTCTGCTGTCTTTTGCGTGCTCCAACTTGAAGTCAAGTCAGAAGTTAGACAACCCAGCGGTCCATAAATTAAATATTGAGACCGGGGTTCGGAGGATCTCAAAGGATCTATTTGTACGCTCAGTCCTGTATGGAGCTCGCAGGTTGCTGACCGGCAAAACTGTGTTTCGACGGCGTTGCCCACTCCCGAATCGTCGTAAGTCTAATGAGGCTGCAGGGGCTCGAACCCTGGACCTACGGATTAAAAGGTTGCTGGGTACTCGACGCTAGCCGACGCTACCCTACGAATCAAAGGGGTTTGGGGAGTGCCACAACGCCATCTCGACGCTAGCCGACGTTCACCGATGTTGGGTATGTGTTGGGTCAGCGTTTCTCAGCCCGTATTGAGCGCAGTGCGGAAAAGGATTTTTCTCATCCAAGCGGAGGGGGTCAATCCTTCGAATTCTGCCGCAGCCAGTACCTA
>PBTE01000171.1 GCA_002726515.1 Planctomycetaceae bacterium
AAGCCTTTAATTTTTCCTCTCATTGTAGTTGCTGTCATCCTAGGAATAGGCACCTGGCGACAGGGAGTCGATACAGAGCGGTTTACCTGGATCGAGCAGGACACGACACAACTAGATAGTTTTACAGGGCGACTGCAAGGTATACCATTGGAATTCGGTGACTGGGTCGGTGAACTCAAAGAATTTAACGAAGACCAGTTCAAACGCTCCAAATGCAAGGGCTGTTTTTCCACCCTGTATGAGAACAAGCGCACCGGGGATGCCGTGACCGTGTATCTGGTTTCGGGTACTGCACGTAACACGACAATTCACACCCCGGATTGGTGCTACCGTGGTGCAGGTTTCGAAATGCAGTCCAAACCGAATTCTTATAAGATAGACAGTGAGAGCATGTCCTCCGAGTTTGTTACCACCACCTTTATCCGGGAAAGTGCCTTCGAACAACAACATCTGCGCATACTCTGGACTTTTACTGAAAACGGCACCTGGGAGGGCCCGGTACGGGCGAAAATACATTTTGCCGGCAAGGTGGCCCTGTTCAAAATGTACTTGATCAGCCCGATTTTGAAGCGCGACGATAGTGTCGAAGCATCTCCTGCAAAGAAATTTGCGGTAGATTTCATGCCGATACTCACCAATGTCCTGTTTCCCCCGGGTGAAAGCGAAGCAGAAACCGCAACTCCTTCCTAGGCAAGCCTTCAAATTCATACTTGCCTGGTTAACCCGGGGGTTCACAGTGTGGCACTTCTAGACCACAGTGGGATTCTGACGATTCCTGTCAGGAGCAAAGGCACCCGATTTTCTTCACTACGGTATTTTGCCAACAATTGGGACTTTTGTGAGTCTGGGGTCAGGTTTGCCACCCAGATACCTTCCTCACCGCAACGTCATGGCTGCGATATCTCCTTGAAACCTGGTTCGTGGGTGGCAGCAGCTATGAGCGTTCAACGTCTAAATTGCACGCCAGTAAAGCCAGACTCACTGTCGCTGGTCAGATTTGCAAATCGGTAAGTTTCCCGTCCGGCACCGCCCAGATATGCCACCCAGAACCAAAAGGTCAAATCACGCATTCTCTGAAGTCGTGCGCCAAAATATAATACTCGACTTGAGCTGATCTGGCTCAGCCAGTTCTGGGAAGCGGTTTTCCGTTCCCCCAAACATCTGACAACTGATATTACCATGACATCGGATCACAGCTTCTTTCCTGTGAAGATTCACTTTGTGGGAGTCCAACCGGATCAGCCTTCTATTGCCTTGTATCGGGCTGTTCAGGGCAAAAAACAGCTGGACGCCATCGACCAGACCGGTACGGATCTCGCTCGGTTTGAACGGCTTCGGCAAAACTTAGCGGACTACTTCATTCCCGTAAGCGCTGATGAAGCTGACCTGTTTATCTATCCACATCCGTACAATGACGGCCCCCAAACTCGCGACGCTGGAAAACTGGCCAAACAGCGTGGACGGCCCTGCTTATTTTTCCGTGGTTCCGATAGTCTCACCCCCGAACTTCCGGATTGGGGCATTGTCTATCGCACCTCGATTGCTGGGTCCCTTGTGACGCCAAAAGAACGCGCCATGCCCGCGTTCAGCGACGATTTCCTGCGCGAAAGGAAGGGAAATGTCCTTCTCCGAGAAAAAAAGGACGTTCCCTCGATTGGCTTTTGCGGGTATGTGGGAACGCCGGCGTATCGAATCCTGTATCGTTTGCAGGGGCGTCATCAAAAAGCACGTGGTCTGAAAGTCCGCAATGCTGTTCTGCGGCTCCTTGAGCAGGCAGGTGTTTCTAAAACCGACTTCATTCGTCGTTCTCAATTCTGGGGTGGTGCATTATCACGCTTCAAAAATGCTTCACAAGCAGCAACGACCGTCCGGCAAGAGTACCTCGATAGCCTTTTAAAAAACGACTATATTGTATGTGTTCGAGGTGCAGGGAACTTTTCCTTTCGATTTTACGAAACGCTGGCCATTGGAAGGATTCCGCTTTTTATCAATACCGATTGCCTTTTACCCTTTGCCGATGAAATCGATTGGCGTAAACACTGTGTCTGGATAGAAGAAGAGGAGTTGGGGCATATTGGGGAAAAAATCCACGCGTTTCATCGAAATATTTCTGACGAAGAATTCAAAAATATGCAACTGAGAAATCGAAAGCTGTGGGAACAATATCTCCGCCCTCTCGAGTGTTATCAGAATATATGCCGCCGTGAAATACGTGCCTTCCTGCAAAATCAGGCGTGAATGCAACGTGACATTGACCGACTGCAGCGGATTCATCGAATACATTAGCAGCAGTTTCGGCAAGGGAGACAAAAACAGGCAACTGTTTTTTAGGTCCTTACCAGAAAGAAGAAAATGCCAACTGCTCAAGGTGGCCCGATTGGGATCCAACCGTGGAAACGATATTTATTCAACGCGATTCGTGACCGCTCCGGCTGTGTCCGTGCGTTGCTTTTATTTTGGACACTGACATTTCAAGTATTCGAATCGCACGTACAAGCTGGCGGTGGCCCTCAGAACGTACTGGTCGTCGTCAACTCACGCAGTTGGGCCTCTTGTACGATTGCCAATTACTTTTGTGCCTTAAGAGACGTGCCTGCGGGCCATGTGGTCTATCTCGACTGGCAAGATAGCGTTGATCAAACAGATATCCAGAAATTCCGGGATAAGATTCTTGGTCCCGTCATCCAGTCAATCGAACAGCGCCACCTGGCAGCACAGATTGATTATATCGTTTACTCCAGCGACCTTCCTTATGCGATTTCTTACAAACAAGAGTTAAAGAACAAACAAGATCGCTGGCCAACCGCCTCAATCACTGGACTGACGTACTTGACTCCATTGGTCATGGCAAAACGCGAGGACTTTTCTGCACACAATGTGAACTGGTACATGCGTCCCTGGCTCATGCTCCGGTCGGATAGCCAGCAACCTCTCCCGGAAAGCCGGGGGTTTTGCACTACCTATGGTTGGACGGCTGATCGCAAACAGGTAAATAAAACTGGCCGACATTACATTCTTTCCACCATGCTTGGATTTACCAGCGGTCGAGGAAATTCTGTTTCCGAGGTCATCCGCGGTCTGCGCAAAAGCGCCGGAGCAGATGGAACATTTCCCCCTGGGACAATCTATTTTGCACAGAACAACGACGTGCGGTCCGTTGTACGGCAACATGCCTTTGAGCCAGTGGCGCGTGAACTACGATCCCTGGGCATCAAGTCCCAGATCGTTCAAAGAATCGTTCCACACGGCAAGTCCGACATACAAGGATTGACAACTGGACAAGCAGAATTGAACTGGACGCAATCCAACAACAGGATCCTACCGGGCGCCATCTGTGAAAACTTCACGAGTTTTGGTGCTGTCCTGGCTGAGCATGGTACACAAACACCGTTGTCTGTTTTTATCCGTGCCGGGGCGGCAGGCACCTGTGGCACGGTCGCCGAACCGATGGCAATCCTTAACAAGTTTCCTCATCCGATGCTGCATGTTCACTATGCACGAGGCTGTTCTCTGGCCGAAGCTTTCTACCAATCCGTGCACGGTCCCTATCAACTGCTGATTGTCGGCGACCCGCTCTGTCGCCCTTGGGCCAAGATTCCAAAAATTGGTGTCAAAGGTCTTCAGGCTGGACAAACCGTGAACGGAACTTTACAGATCACACCGACGGTCCTGTCTCCCAGAGATTTCCAGCCCCGCTACTTTGAGATTTATTTACAAGGACAAAAACTGGCCGTTGTCCAGCCAGAAGAATCGTGGGACCTGGACACAACGAAACTCGCTGATGGTTATCTCGAATTGCGTGTGGTAGCTGTTGATTCGGCAGCAATACAGACTCAGGGATACCTGACACTGCCTTTTACCATTGACAACAATAACAACAACCAGCTCGAGTTCAGCATCCGACCGAAAGACTCCGTAAGTTGGAATGAAAAGCTAACCGTAACCGCCGCTTGTCCGGGTAGTAGCGAAATTGTCATTTTTCAGCACCGTCGCGTCCTGGCCAAAATCGAGGGTGACCAAGGGCAGGCTGAGATTGACCCTCGCCTACTTGGCATGGGACAAGTCACTTTGTCCTGCATTGCCACAGGGTCCAAAGACACAACGACATATGTCGCTGCCAAGCCAGTGCGTGTACACGTTGCTCCGCCTCGACCGTTCGCTGCCAAATCAGCACCGACCCGAAACATGGTTCCGGGACTCCTTCTGCGACGGAGTGACGGTTCGAAGCAGATCGTCAAAAAGACGAACCAGGCCAGTTGGCCCTCCGAAAAAGGAATCGGCCCTCGGCAGCCGTACACCCTTCAAGGCTATTTTCAAGTTCCGACGGAAGATGTCTATCAGTTCCAGTTGGCGGTGAATGGCCAAGCACAATTGTGGATAGATGGAAAGCAAGTGTTCGAAAAAGAGTCCCCTGCATATCATTTCAACTACATACCTGTTGCCTTTCGCGAGGGGTGGCACCAAGTCCAACTGCGCGGGACCAGTCCCTACGCACCCCGTGTTCATTTCGCCTTCGGTGGTCCCGGAACGCAGACCGTTGGGGCTGATCGATTTAGATGCCGGCCATGAAATTCAACCTAGCAACTCTCTTCAAAACCGGTTAACGATGGCACCTTTGAAACAATTGGCCCCGGGAGCAAGAACATCTTGTCGCTCATACGCGAACACCCCATCTTCGATCCTGCCGTAATCCACCTCTCGACGATAAAATTACTTCGAGTTGACTCGACGATTCAGCCGTGGAGGCACAGAGCAGCTTCGGAGGTGCAGTTCCAATCCGTTTCGTGACGGAAAAGTTGTGAAAAGTTTCAAACGAAGGAAGCGGAGACTTGTCGATGCACGAAGCGTTTATGCAAATTGCCTTGTCACAGGCTGAACAGGCATATTCAGCCGAAGAAGTACCCGTCGGCGCGGTGATTGTTCGTGAAGGCAAGCTCATCGCCGCCGCACACAATCAACGTGAAATGTTACGCGACCCCACAGCCCACGCGGAAATGCTCGCAATCACACAGGCTGCGGAAGCGTGCCGCAGTTGGCGACTGACAGATTGTGTGTTGTACGTGACACTCGAACCGTGTCCCATGTGTGCCGGAGCGATCATTCAAGCCCGCATACCCCTGGTGATCTATGGAACCTCCGATCCTAAAGCGGGTGCCGTACGTACGCTGTTCCAGTTACTCGACGATCCCCGGCTGAATCACACTTGCCAAGTGGTAAGTGGTATTTTGGAGCAACCCTGTGGTGAAATCCTCAGCCGCTTCTTTCGTGAAAAACGAGAACTCAAAGGTTGACAACCACGACCTGTTAAGACCCTGCTTTCCCGGTGGCGGCCCCGTGTCCGGTTTTTGGCCAAAGGCGCTCGTCATACTTTGCGGTTGAGCGCGTCACCTCCGGCAGACGCCCCCTTTTCACTGACGAAACCGCCTGAGGAACGATTCTAGCAGGGCAGAGCACCGGTAAAACGCTTAAAGTCTTTCGCCACTGCTAGAACAAATCCAATCGGGGAAGGTGGCGCTCGGGAGAACCAAACACCATCCGACAACTTGGAACGTTTCGTAAGACCGCTGTGTTGGCACTGATGACGCTCTGTTTTCCAACTCTTGTCCCAGGTCCTATCGTCGCGTGCGTGCCCACGAAGACATCGCTTTCAAGCACACCAAATCCATTGACCGTCGCATAAGGCGAGAGCAGGCTGTAGGTGCCAACCTGCCCGTCATGACCGACTGAGGCATACAAACTCAAATGTACGAAATCTTTGATTGAGGCGCCGTTTGAAATAGTGGCGTGTGGATAGACAACGGATCCTTCTCCCAGTGTTGCCGACTCGAATATCGTGGCCGTTGGATGGATGAGGGACACAAATTCCCCCCGTTTTGATTTCAACGCTTCAACGACACAGCGACGGACCTCTATGTTTCCGATCGCCAAGATAAATCGATCTTCGCTATCAGGTTGATAGACCTCTGGATCATCCAGGACCGGTATGTCCAACCCGTGATCAGCCATGTTGGCCGACTCACTCGCTAGAAATCCTTTGAAGTGGTATTCGCGGGGATTGAAACAATCCCAGAGAAGCCCCGCAACTTCACGTCCGAAACCACCAGCTCCAATGACAACAAGATTTTTCATCTGATTTCGTCGGATTCATTCTCAGCGAGGTCTCGTATCAGCTCTCGCGCCCAATGATGTCGGTCCAGGTTTGAAGTTCCTTCGCGGAGCAGGAATTCCACATTGCTATATCGCACGTCGCGGTAATCGGTGATCTCTCCGTTAATGATCGCTTCCAGAACCTGTTCGATACCCTGTTCAACCGTCCAGCCAGGACGAAATCCCAGTCTGTCCCGGATTTTCCGAAAGTCAACGCGATAATTACGGTGATCCGGGTTGGTATCTGACACGTCCATAGTCGCCCCGATAACCTGTTGCTGCACACGCTCGCCAATTTCAGAAATCGTGTAATTCTGCTCGTTGGAACCCACATTGAAAATCTGACTGGAAACCAGATCGATGGGCGCCTCCAGGGTAACGACGATCGATTCAGCCGCATCATCAACGTGGACAAAAGGACGCCATTGATCACCACCATGAATCGTTATCTTCCCATCTATTTTCGCTTTGGCCGTGAGCAAATTTACCACCAGGTCGAAACGCGTTCGGCCAGACAGGCCATAAATTGTGGCAAAGCGTAAAATGGTGCTGGAGAACTGGGTGTCAGACATGTCCAATAACAATTTTTCAGAAGCTGCTTTGGTCACGCCATACAACGAAACCGGCTTGACCCGTGAGTACTCGTCCAACATTTCTTCACACGCCCCATAAACGGAACATGTGCTGGCAAATACCAAACGCTCAACCCGAGCCGCTCTAGCGAGTTCGGCAATCATGCGAGTTGCCGACAGATTGACATCAATGGTTAAATTTTCGTCCAAATTGCAAGCCGGGTCTCCAACAATAGCGCCCAAGTGCACCACCGAGTCCACATCGCGCATCGCCGCCACAACATTTTCCACATGACGAAAATCGCCATCTAGCACTTCCAAACCGGGATGATCGATAAAAGGTTGGATCGGTCCGTCACCATAGATTAAGGCATCTAGCACACGTACTCGATATCCGCGTTCCAACAACTTTGGCAAGAGTGCCGACCCAATGTAGCCACCGCCACCAATCACCAATACATGGCGTTCACCGAAAACTGGAATCCTTCCACGAGCCTCTCGCTCAGGCCTTACGAATCGTTCCCAGAGTTGGGTCCATACCCGGGCACCGATGAGCAGGCCGGCGCTGAAGGCCCAGGCGATCACCAATGCAGTGCGGGGATAGAAGATCGAGCTATGCAGGAAGGAGGACAGGAACCCGTAAACAATATAAGCCAGGGAAACCGCTTGAAAGACAACGAGCGCTTTGTACCGTCCCTGGTAATACCGGCCGTAGGTGTAAAAACCAAACCCGTGAAAAATGATGCTCGAGATCACACTCAGCAGCAGAGTGCCGACACTACAATAGCGATAAAAGTAGTCGCGAGAATATGCACCGATCGTATTGTCGCTGATGTCTTGAAAGACCACCAAAACGAACAACCGTACGCCCAGGGCAGCAATCAACGCCACCTGCAGAATGGCAACATCAGCAGCCATCCGGATCAGGGTCGCTGGAGTGATACGAAACAGCCTGGTGTGGAATGGAAAATGTTTCATGCGAAACAAACACGGCGAAGACTTCGGGAAAATCCCGCGTTCAATCCGCTCAACCTTTTCGGTAATTTCATTATGGCTACAACTCTTGTTTGATCCAGACTCGGGAAGCCTTTCCCAGCAATTTCAAAGCTACTTTTGCATACCCCTGGGAAGACTCGTAGCAATCGTTCCGATTGTTCGCAATAAGTTCCTTGAGGACAATCGTCGCTAGCAATCCAGGCTATTTAATCTCCTTAACAAAGACTCTGGCCCGAAATAAGTAAAATTTTTCACGGTGGACACTTTTCACACGCCTGAAGTTTCCGACCGGTGTACTCCAGACTCGCGTGCTGCGTGAACAGTGTTTCTTAGACCAGATCGCACAAATCGGTTGAAACGCAAACCACGCTTCACGCAACGAGGTCTCGCTCAAAACACCGTGTCACCCAAAAACCAATCAGGGAACGCCTCTCAATTTCGACATGCAGCCCGTTTCAGCTGAGACCCGCTCAACCCTCCGAAGCCGACTTCTTACAGACAAACGGTCCCACTACGAGTGTGTCCATTTTCGTCCGCTGAAAACAGTCGATCGCTTCGGCAGGCTGACAGACAATGGGCTCATTCTCATTGAAACTTGTGTTGAGAATGATGGGAATGCCCGTGAGTCCCTCAAACTTTTTAATCAAGTCGTAGTACAACGGGTTTTCCTCATGCGTGAGGGTCTGTAGTCTGCCCGTGTTGTCCACGTGGTTGACAGCCACCAGTTTCTCTCGCCACTCTGGCCTGATTTTGTAGACATGCAACATGAAAGGTGAGGGATGCGTGTGTTCAAAAATCTCTGATTGCCGTTCCTGTATCACGGTAGGAGCGAATGGTCGAAAAGGCTCGCGATGTTTAATACGTGCGTTGAGCACATCTTTCATGTCAGTCAGACCGGGATGGGCCAGGATCGATCGATTTCCCAAGGCCCGTGGACCCCATTCCATACGCCCTTGAAACCATCCGACCACGTTTCCCTTCGAAATCTCCTGGGCCGTTTCGTTCAGCAACGATTCACGTTCATGCTGAACATATGCTACCCCTTTGGCCTCTAATTCGTGACGTATTTCCTGTTCACTGTATTCCGGCCCCAGGTAGGCGTCTCGCATTTCAACACGCTGTTGACCCCCAAGAATTGCATGGCTCACATAAAGGGCCGCCCCCAAGGAGAGTCCGTCGTCACCTGCAGCGGGCTGAATGCAGGTTTGCCGAAAGGGTGTCTCGTCAAACATTTTTCCATTCGCCACACTGTTGAGCACGCACCCACCGGCCATTACGATTCTTTCGCAAGGTACTTTACGGTGCAAAATGTTCAACAGATGCATGTAGCCTTTTTCAAAAACCCGTTGCAAACCAAAGGCCAGATCTTGATCGCGTGCAGGAATGTCGGTGTAGGGGTCGCGCGGGTCGCCGAACAGTTCACACACGTAATCCGAATAATGCCGATGGAGATCAATCTGTCCTTTCTCATTAATCGACATTCCCTGATTGTCACCAAATGGCTGGAAGTACCGGGGGTTAAGTTCCACTCCATTTTCAGTCAGCACGACCATCTTCTCAAAATGGTCATGATAGGTATCCTGCCCCAACGGAGCCAGTCCCATGACTTTTCCTTCGTCTCCGTATTTGTCGTATCCGATGAACTCACAGACCATCGTGTACAGTGAACCCAGGGAATGTGGTACATGAACGCGGTGTTTAATTGAGATCTGACTTCCCTGACAATGGCTCAACATGCATGTCACAAAATCGCCCGATCCGTCGAGTGAAAATCCAGCCGCCTCGTCCCAATCCGAAACAAAATAGGCACTTGCTGTATGGGCAAGATGGTGTTCGATGTTGTGCTGTTCAAACTTCAGTTGTGAAGGGTCCACATCGAACTCACGAGCCAACTGTGACTTGAGGTCGTCCAACCCGCTTCGCCTGGACTTGATGCGGGCTAAATTCAGAAGTTTCGAGGGGTTGGCCAGGGCATACTGGAGTTTTTTTCCCAGATTCGCTGATGAGTCGCGGCCGATGGCAACATTGTCAACATCGCCTAATTTCAGGCCTGCCATCTCTAAACACTTACCAATCGCCAACGTCGGAAAGCCCGCGTAGTACTTCACTCGGTTCAAACGTTCTTCCGCAATGGCCGCCACGGGCTTGCCATCGATCACCAAAGCGGCAGAAGAACCTGCATGAAGTGCATTAATGCCTAGAATTACACTCATCGTGATACGTCTTCGAGGTTACTGAAAATCTTTCCGTAGAAAACTATTCGAATCAACCAGCCCAGGTGAACATTCCAATTTGCCAGAAAAGAACGGAAATTCCAAGTTCCCGGGGTTCAGATTGCTTGGGAGAGTGGTGCCGCACCTGACGATCGTACGACGGATGAAGATTCGACCTGTCATGAGGACGAAAGGGCCTTGGCGAACCGGTACGCTTATTTACCGTCCCATCGCACAAAATCCGAAGACGTTCACCGGTATTATTGACCTGCCGTTTTCATCTTCGCACAGTAGATCGCTCCCGAACGCGTGCCGGGTCACCCGTGACTATAGAAATCTTTTTGTACAACAAACCCCTCAGAAACGCGTGATAAATCTCCAATGGAAGGCATCAGGGTCTTCAAAACATCACGTAGACGAAGGGAGAAACATCATCCCCGTCCTCGGAATCTCGATAAAGATCTCGGGCCAGATTCTCGAGCGATTTTACCAACTCGAGCAACACAGCATCCTGCTGATCCCGCCACAAGTCCCGCAACTCCTGCTCCAGTTGATCCACGTCAAAAGAAAAGACCTCGGGCCCAACATCGACATAGGGTACGTACCAGGAACTCTCGCTGTCACTAAATTCCAATGCCAGCAGTTGAGCTTCCTCTTCTCGCAATTTCTCAGCAATGGGAACGAGTTGTTTGTTGAAAAACTCCTCCAAGCGTGCATCATCTCGGGTCTGATCAGTCAAGTTCATATCGGTTTCTCCAGTCATCCTCCTCCTCCCAACGTGGTTGTTCCTTCTTGAAGAGCAGGCAATCTTCGAGCACTAACAAATCCATTTCGGTCCGCATGAAACAGCGGTAAGCGTCCTGAGGACTGCAAACAATCGGTTCACCCCGGACGTTGAAAGATGTGTTGACGATAGCGCTGCAACCAGTGCGTTCACGAAAGGCTTTAACCACGTCGTAGTAAGCAGGACAATCGTTACGCAAAATGGTTTGCACGCGGGCACTGTAGTCGACATGTGTAACGGCTGGTACATCGCTGCGGGGTTGTTTAACAACCTCTAACAAATCCTCATTTCCCTGATCAAAGCGGGAAAGATCCATCTCCAGTCGACGCTCTTTCCTGACTGGCGCAACCAGCAACATGTAAGGACTTTCTCCTTCCATTTCGAAGTATTTCGAGCAGTCTTCAGCCAGCACGGTTGGTGCAAAAGGACGGAACGATTCTCGATACTTGATCTTAAGATTCATCAACACCTGTGTGTCCGTCCGCCTCGGGTCACCCAGGATGGAGCGTGCCCCCAGCGATCGGGGTCCAAATTCCATACGACCTGCCAGATGTCCCACCACTTTGCCTTCGGACAAGACCTGGGCAATTTTCAAGGCGCGTTGCTGTGAGTCTCCAACGGCTTCATAGGGGTAGTTTTCCCGGTCTAAAAACGCACGCACCTCGGACTTGGAAAAGGAAGGTCCCAGGTAGCTGCCCCGTTGCGAATCACGCCCTTGGGAATTCATCTTCCGGGGGACGTTGAAGTAGCGACAGGAAGCCACCAGGGCGGCACCCAACGCTCCACCGGCATCTCCTGCAGCCGGTTGAATCCACAATTCGTCAAACAGCTTCTTTCGTTGCAACACACCATTGGCAACGCAGTTTAGAGCCACTCCGCCGGCCATCACAAGATTGCGTTTCCCTGTCAACTCCCGCGCGTGTCCGGCCAATCCCAACAGCACTTTTTCAATGACTTTCTGAATCGATGAGGCCAGATCCATCTCACGACGAGTGATTCGAGATTCTGCCGGACGAGGCGGGCCACCAAATAGCTCGCTAAAGCGTTCATTTGTCATACGATTCGAATCGAGATAGCCGAAATATTCCAGATTCAACCGAAATGAACCATCTGGTTTCATGTGCAAAAGACGTTCCTCGATCAAATCGACGTATCGCGGTTCACCGTAGGGGGCCAGGCCCATCAGCTTGTATTCACCCGAATTGACTTTGAAACCACAGAAGTACGTGAATGCGCTGTAGAGCAGACCTAAGGAGTGTGGATACCGGATCTCTTTCAAAATCTGAATTTCGCTTCCCGATCCTTCTGCAATGCTGGTCGTTGCCCACTCGCCGACTCCATCAATTGTCAGGATTGCAGCCTCGTCAAATGGAGACGGATAAAATGCCGATGCTGCGTGGGCCAGGTGGTGCTTTGTGAACAAAACGGGAACGTTTGGACCCAACGCCTTTCTGATGAATCGTTCCACATGAACCTTGACTCCCAGCACCGACGGAGCAGCCTTCATCCACTGTTGCCTCCCTCGCGGCGCGACAGTCAATAACGACTTAATCACGCGGTCAAGTGTAAGAAGAGGATGATCATAAAAGACCACAGCATCCAGTTCACTTGTTTCAATGAATGCCTCTCCCAAACAATAGTTGATGGCATGTTGTGGAAAACGCGGATCATGTTTCCGGCGTGAAAAACGTTCCTCTTGAGCGGCAGCCACAATTTCACCATCGCTGACAATTGCAGCAGCCGAGTCGTGATAAAAACCGGAAATACCCAGCACGTGAACTGTCATTCATCGTCCCCGTTGATGCAAGAAAGATTGAATACACGGCATCAAGGAATCGGCCAGCAATTGATGACTTAGCGGCGTCGGATGGATGTCATTCGGAAAACGGAATTTGCGCCGCGCGTCACGTGGCACCTGCCAGTAATCGGGGAGGGGGTCGTGAATCACTGCGCCTGTTTCGGTTCCTAATTCTCGAAATCGTGCTTGGTAGGCTGCGGGATCACAAGTCTCTTCAACATGTTGGTAAAGTGGAAGAGGACAGACGATCACGGGAGATAAACATTGCGATATCCATTGGCTCAGAATTGCCTTGGTGAGTATCCAATCAGGATGTTCAGCAGATTCATAGGCCGGTAGAGGTTGATATCGCGACCAACGCTGCGCCACATCTCGAGCCCTGGAACCCAAAGTGTTGACCGCCTGTCTAAACCAGGCAAAATTTCCGCCCTGGTCGACGTGCTGCAACTCGTCGGGCGTTAAATGATCTTCCGGAACAGGTTCTTTTGGCACCGGATCGTGGTAGCGCACCAATTCGTGGCCAGATTCCAAGCAAAAATAAGGTTTTGCATAGACGATCCGGTTTCCTTCCGCATCGAGATACACCCGATACCGCGCCGCAACTCGACGAATGTTCTCGACCAGCACCGCAATCACGACCAAATCACATTCAACGCCCGCCGCCAACTCCCGATAGATCACATACTGCTGATCGGTACCCGTTCCCGAAAGACCATAATTGAAAACCTCAATCCCTGTAAATTGAGACTCCAGCAGATCACTGTATCGGGCAATGTTGCTCACACCATCAGCCGCGGTGAATGAATCTCCAAACAAAAGTATGCGAAAAACTCCCGCTGGCTTCTGCCGTTGGAATTCACGACTGGAACGAAATCCCGCCTGGTTGACTTGGACCAAATACCCTCCTCCATCGTGCGCAACCCGCGTTTTCAGACCGGGTATGAACGTGTAGCCAATCTGAGGGTGATATTGAAAAAGTTGTCTATTCATCGTGCAGATCAAAGGCCACTAGGTTGGCACGTGACCAACAGGGAACTGTTTGCCGCGCAACCTAACACAGGTTTAAAACCTGCGTCAAGTTAGAGGGCCCGCTGCGACACCAGAACCTCCGGCTCCATATTGAATTTACTGATCCGTGTCAGTCCGGTTACAAAGTCCAACATCGTTAGCGAAGGATTCCGGAACCCTTCACTAAGCGACAAGAAATACCG
>PBTE01000172.1 GCA_002726515.1 Planctomycetaceae bacterium
CAGTGTTTACACCTACTGGAAACGGACCGGGCCGGCACCCGTGATGATGGCGCTGGACGCGGCGAAACGAGATGTCTGTCGTGTTCGTCGAGAACGCACTGCATCCCCCCTGCAGGCTTTGGTATTGCTCAATGGCCCTCAATTTGTCGAGTCGGCACGGGTACTTTCGGAACGGATGCTCCGGAAACATCCGGAAAATATGGGACGCGTGGTCGAAGACATGTTTCGCACTCTCACCAGTCGACGACCGAATGCAAGTGAACACAAGATCTTGCACGTTTTCTACGAGCGTCAAAGAGCACGCTTCGTTAACCATCCAGACCGAGCAGATGAACTGCTTTTGGTGGGCGACACGCCGACCGATGCTGAACTACCGAAAGATCAACTTGCTGCAATGACGATGGTCGCAAACATTTTGATGAGCTTCGATGAAACCGTGATGAAGCGGTGAGGGAAACGATGCACACACTCTGTACGGGTCACGACACTCCGGCTGCTTTCAGTCGCAGGCAACTGTTGAATCGATTTGGCATGGGCCTGGGAGGTTTGGCACTGGCCGACATGCTGGATGCTGACACCGCGTCACAAGCCCGGGTGGTGGAACGACTGCATCACGCCCCCCTGATCAAACGCGTCATTTTCCTGTTCCAGTCGGGTGCTCCGTCACAGATAGACCTGTTTGACCACAAGCCGTTGCTCAACAAAAAACATGGAACGCAGCTACCTGCCGAGATTCGCAAAGGTCAACGCCTGACATCGATGACGGGTAGTCAGTCGAGCTTTCCGCTCGTCGGTTCGTCGTACAAGTTTCAGCAACATGGAGAAAGTGGCGCGTGGATCAGTGAGTCACTTCCCCACACGGCAAAAATTTCCGACGACCTCTGCTTTATTCATTCGATGCACACCGAGGCAATCAACCATGGTCCGGCGGTGACCTTCATTCAAACCGGATCCCAGTTTCCAGGCAGGCCCAGCATGGGTGCTTGGCTCAGTTACGGCTTGGGCAGCGAGAACCGAGACTTTCCGGACTTCGTGGTCATGGTCACCAAGGACAAGGGAGGCCAGCCACTGGTAGCCCGCTTGTGGGGCAGTGGATTTTTGCCGTCCAGGCATCAAGGGGTGCGGTTTCGATCTGGAAAGGATCCTGTACTGTACCTGGAAAACCCGGCTGGCATCGATCTGTTAAGCCGTCGCGACGCTCTCGACACACTGCAACAACTACACAAGTTGCAACTGCAAACCGCCTTGGACCCACACCTTCAGACCCGGATTTCCCAATACGAACTCGCCTATCGCATGCAGATGTCGATCCCTGACGCAACCGACTTGTCAGATGAACCGGAATATATTTTTCGGGATTACGGTGAGGACGCTCGTCAGCCTGGTACGTATGCTGCCAATTGCCTGCTCGCTCGCCGCCTGGCGGAGAGGGGAGTTCGCTTCATCCAGCTTTACCACCCCGGTTGGGATCATCATCGAAATCTCCCTCAATCGATCGCCCGACAATGCCGGGAAACGGACCGTGCGTCGGCAGCGTTGGTTCGTGATCTAAAGCAGCGCGGCATGCTGCAGGACACCCTGGTAATCTGGGGTGGTGAATTCGGTCGCACAAATTACTGCCAGGGCAAACTGAACGACGCGAACTTTGGCCGCGATCACCACCCGCGCTGCTTCACCATCTGGATGGCGGGTGGTGGAATTCGTCGAGCGACCAGTTATGGTCGTACTGATCCCTATTGTTATAACATTGATGAATCCCCGGTCCATATCCACGACTTGCAGGCAACAATTCTGCACTTACTGGGAATCGACCACGAACAATTGACATACAAGTTCCAGGGGCGGAGGTATCGCTTGACAGACGTCCACGGAAAAGTGGTGACCGGATTGGTCGCTTGAAACCAGGCGGGACATCAGCTGAACTTGGCGAACCGGTCTGACTTCTTCTGATGACGATTGCCTGATTCGGACGGCAGGAATCCATATGGCAGAGCAAAACCACACGGAACCCAATAGTCACTCCAAGGCATTCTGGATCGTCGCTATTTTTTTCCTGGCGTTGGTGGTGCGGATATTACATCTTTGGGGTCTGCAAAGCGCCCCCTTTTTTGGTTGTCTGATTGGCGACGGCGAGGGTTATCACACCTGGGCCTGCGTCATCGTGTCGGGCGATTGGATGGGAAAAGACGTTTTTTACCAGGCGCCACTTTATCCTTACTTCCTGGCCGTTATTTATCGCCTGCTGGGGACGGATCCCACCTGGGTGCTGAAAATCCAAGCCGTCATGGGAGCGATCTCTTGCGTGCTCATCCTGGATGCTTCCTGGCGTCTTTTCTCAAAACGGGCCGGCATCGTGGCCGGACTGATGCTGACCCTTTATGGACCGTCACTGTTTTACGAAATATTGATCCAGAAGTCTGCACTCGACCTGTTCTTCGGATCCCTGATCGTCTGGTTGATGTGCGGACTCATCGAACAACGCCGGAAACGAACCTTGGTCGCACTGGGAGCGTCCTTGGGTGCCTTGGTGCTGACTCGAGAAAACGCCCTGATCTTCATCCTGCCGATCCTGTGTTGGTTGTTGTTCGACGGACTTGACCCGAGGCGTCTGCTGCGTCGAGTTGGGAAACGGGTAGAAAAACCTGATGCGGTTCCCCCACGTGATCAGACCCCTTCGGCGGATCTCAGCCCACGTCTGCGTCTGGTGAATGTCACTTTTTTTCTGCTCGGAATGAGTTTCGTGCTGTTACCCGTAGCAGTCCGAAACTGGCACGTGGGTGGCGAATTTCACCTGACCACTTCGCAACTGGGCCCGAACCTGTACATCGGCAATAACCCCGACGCTAGTGGTTTCTACGAACCGCTACGATTTGCCCGGGGACATTCATTCTACGAAAGGCTGGATGCGACGCAGATTGCAGAAGAGGCGACGGGCCGCGAAATGACTCCCGCCGAAGTTTCAAAATACTACACCGATCAGGTCATGGAGTTTATGCGCACTCAGCCCCGGGCCTGGTTAAAACTCATGGGACGTAAATTCCTGCTGGTTTGGAACGCGCCCGAAGTCATGGATTACGAGGACATGTACACGTACGCCGAATGGTCGTGGGTTTTGCAAGGTTGCCGCCTGTTTCACTTTGGTGGTTTGTTACCGCTCACTGTCATTGGATTCATTTCAACCTGGCATCAGCGGAACCGGCTCTGGTTCCTGCACGCCATGATCTCAGTTTTTCTAATCACGCTGATGATGTTCTACCTATTTGGCCGGTACCGATATCCGGTCGTCCCCTTCCTGATTCCACTGGCCGCCGCTGGCGTTGATCGGCTACTCAGATTCGTTCGTTCGCCGGAGCCAAAGACCATGCTTCATTACGCGATCCTAACAGGAGTCGTTATCGCGATTTGTCATATTCCAATGGTGTCCACCGCCAACATGAAATCGAATACTTCCAGTAATCTCGCCAACGCCTTAACAGAAAAAAAACGGTATAAAGAGGCGCTCGATTTTCACCGACGTGCGGTGCGTTGGAATCCGAACAATCCCATCGCCCACAACAACTTTGGACAACTGCTGCGTCAGCAAGGGAAACGAGATGCCGCCGTGCAACACTTTCAACGTGCCCTGAAACTCAAGCCCGACTACGCAGCTGCACGAAGGAATTTGAGAAGTTTACAATCGAACACTGGCGGTGCCAAGCAAAATTGAAACCATCGCGACAAACGATGAAGTGGAGTGATTTCAGTATTTTGAACAACGAATGAAAATCAAGAGCGTGTCGAAAGTTGCGACGTAAGCTTGGAGGGATTAAAATTGCGGTTGTTATTTGTTATCAGATCGGCTACGCATCACTTGAAATAGGGCAGGCACTGGTACCGGCAGGGACGTGACGTGGCGAAAGCGATTGACACCGATGGCAACGAGGTGGCCGACGATACACTCTCACAGCTTGCTGCAACGCACCTCCGCCAGGGACAAGCTCGGAAAGCAGTTCAACTGTTGCTCGACGGCATTCAGGCCGGCAGGTCGAGCGCCGTTCTGTACAGCGATCTCGGGGTCGCGTACCGCGCCATGGGTCAACTCGAACGTTCACTCGAAGCCTATCGCAAAGCGATCGAAATCGACCAGCAGCACATGCCGGCACACATGAATATGGCGAACGCCCTCCGTGCAAACGGTCGCGAAAGCGAAGCCGAGTCGCAGCTTCGTCTGGCCCTGCAGATCAAGCCTGCCGCACAGGGCTGCCGGCACATCCTCGCTCAGACTCTGCGGCAACAGGACCGCGTGGATGAAGCGTTGGAACAATACGAACGGATAAGCGAACTGCATCCGGATGACGCGTTGGCGATCGAAGGAATGGGCGATTGCCTGCGGCGGCAAGGCCGTTTGACCGAAGCGGTTCAACGGCTGGAGCAGGCCGAAGCAATGATGACCAACAAACAGCGGGTCCGACTTAAACGCGAGTTTGCGATGCCCGTCATTCTCGAGTCGCAACAGCAGATTGATGAGGTGCGGGAGCGGATCAACCATGGGCTTGACGCGCTGATTGCCAACCCCCCGAACCTCGATGTCTACCGTGAGTTCCAAATCAGTACTTTCGACTTGGCCTATCACGGCCTTAACGACCGCGAACTGCAGTCCAAGTTCGGCCGGTTGAAGCTGAAGATTGACCCGTCGCTCGCATTTGTCGCAGAACACTGCCGGGATACCACCACTCCTTCCAGCGAAGACGGTCGAATCCGAGTGGGCTTCGTGTCGAACTACTTTTATTCACACACAGTCACCAAGCTGACTTTGGGACTGATCCGGGAACTGGACCGGACCAAATTTCACGTCAGCGTGTTTGCCTTCCCACACCTGTCTGATCCCTGGCGAGACTCTGTGCAACAGTCAGCAGATCGCTTCTGCGTGTTGCCTGGCCAGTTGCAAGCTGCCCGTGAGCAGATTGCTGAGGAAAAACTGGATGTCCTGTTCTATCCGGACATCGGAATGGACCGGCTCACCAATCATCTCGCGTTCGCGCGACTCGCGCCCGTGCAGTGCGTTACCTGGGGACATCCGGTGACGACCGGTATTCCGAATATCGACTACTTTGTGTCCAACGAGAATCTCGAACCCGAGGGCGCCGCAAACCACTACAGCGAATCGTTGATCCTCCTGAAGCACCTGCCGACCTACTATTTTCCACTGACTCTGCCGCCCGAAGCTCGTGCCCTGCAGCGCCGCGACCTGGGTTTGCCGGACGAGGCGCACATCTACCTTTGCCCGCAAAGCCTTTTCAAGCTACATCCCGACCTCGACCCGTTGTTCGGCGAGATCCTGCGACGGGACCCAAAGGGCCGCATCTTTATCACCCAAAGCTCGATTCAAAGCTGGGAACGACTGTTCCTGGAGCGACTGCAGCGGAACATACCTGACGTGGCTGACCGGGTGAATCTTCTCTCACGGATGCCCACCACCCGCTACGTGCGCGCCATGCAGATCTCGGACGTGCTGCTCGATCCTGTGTTGTTCGGTGGGGGAAACACGACATTCGAAGCACTTTCCGTTGGTTCACCAATTGTGACCTGGCCCGGTCCGCAAATGCGTTCGCGCGTCACCTATGCCTGTTACCGCCAGATGGGGTTGGACGACTGCATCGCTTCAGGACCTGAGTCGTACGTCGATCTTGCCGTCGGGCTGGCTACAGATCGCGACCGACGTGAAGCGGTGCGCAATCGAATTCTTGAAGCGGCGCCGCAACTGTTCGAGAACCCTGGTGGCGTCCGTGAGATCGAAGAATTTTTCCTGGCCTCTCTGGAGAAAACACATGTCTAAGTTCGACCTTTCGGAAGAACTCCTGCACGAATGCACCTGTCCGGCGTGCGGACATCACGTCGCCGTGCCCTTCATGGACCGCCAGCAGCAACCGCTGGCGACGCTCGGCTGGCCCGGCAGCGAGAAAGAGGCGCAGGAGATGGACGAATTGCCCCTGGCTTTCGTACGTTGCGTAAACTGTGGACACGTCTACAACCGCGAATTCACTTACGAGAACGTGCCCTATTCCGAAAAACCCAACCTGATGTTCAATCGAGGCAACATTTGGAGTCGGCACCTGGAACGGGTCTGCGAGTTGATGCTGGACTATCTTCCTTCGGAACCGCTCGTGGCTGAGATCGGCTGTGGTGAAGGCCACCTGCTGCGGGCAATGGCGGAACGACGACCGGGTGGACGTTACATCGGCTTCGACCCCAACGCCTCGATGAACACCGGTGGTTTGTTCGAGGCCCGCACAGAGTTGTTTATGCCGGCGCGGCATGTGACCGAACTCAGCCCCAACCTTGTCATCAGTCGGCACGTGCTGGAGCACCTCGTCAACCCACTGGGATTCCTGCAGTCCATGGCCTTTGCCGCTTCCTGGGCCGGGGTCGAAACAAAGGTTTACATTGAGGTCCCCTGTATCGACCACGCAATTAAAACGGGCCGCACTGTCGATTTCTATTACGAGCACAACTCTCACTTCACCACCGAATCCTTCACCCGCATGTTGACTCGCACTTCAAAGTCGGTGGAGATGTTGCTGCACAGTTACAACCGCGAAGTCATCAGCGGGCTCGTACGGTTGGGGGATAGCCCTTCGATGGTAACGTACGCCAAAGAGGCGACCCGTTTCCGAATCGGGTCGCGCGAGGCCAAAGAAACCGTGGGCAGGCAACTCGACGAGTTGGCTGCAACCGGTCAGCGCGTGGCGATCTGGGGCGGCACTGGTAAGGCAGCTGCGTTTATCAACAACTATGCAGTTGACGCGAAGCGATTTCCGCTTGTCGTTGACTCGGATCCCGACAAAGTTGGCACGCATGTTCCCGGCCAAGGGCAAATGATTCGATCCCGTGATCTTTTACGCGACGCTCCGGCCGAGGTGCTGATCATTCCCATGCAATGGCGGACCCGGGACATCCTGAACGAGATGGAGCGCGAGCAGATTCAATGCCCGTTGGTGCTGATCGAGCACGAAGGAAGATTGATCAATTTTGAACAAGATGAACACCCCTATTGATTGCTGGATTGTTGCCGGCTCTCGCACGAAAAGGTGCGAAAGACCTGACAGCTGTGATCCGACCGTTCATGAAATTCCTGCCCGGCTGCCAGTTTGCACCATCTGGCAAGAGGCAACATCACGTGAAGGACACGTCCTTCGACTCACCCGGGCTTCGACTCACCCGGGCCAGGCACACGGTCTTTACCTAGTCGACGAACAGGAATTCGTCCAGATTAAAAATCACCAAACAAAAATCGGCGAGTGCCGCGGCAAAGAACGGCTCGGTAGGTGCGGAGACTTCAATCTCGATTCGGGGCGGATTCCCGGAATCTGCCTGGTCTTGAAGCAATCGTGTTTGACGATCTAGGTACGTCAGGGCAAGTTGGCGTTCTCCTGCACGAGGTGGTCGTGCCAGCGCTAATCGATAAGCTCTCGCAATCATCTTCTCTTTATCGTTTCCACACTCCAGGATCAACCGCCTCGCCAAACTCCACGCACTTTGATTTATGTGATCGCTATTCATCAACTCCAGAGCCTGTCCCGCGTGAATGCTCTCGCTGCGTGCACCGCAAGGCAGCATGGTACTGGGCGCATCGAAACACTCGAAGAATGGCGGTCTCAAATTTCGCTTTAGAAAAATATAGACGCTCCGCCGCATGTGTTCACTCGTATCCGCGGCCGGCTGCCAATTACCTTTGTACTGCAACGAAGCCACTTCCCGGTGGAGTGGCAGACGAACACCGGGACCACCGACTTTCAGGTTTAACATGCCTGCAACCGAGAGCACACTATCCCGTAGAATTTCAGCTTCCAATCGTCTTACACTCATGCGCCACCAAAGCCTGTTGTCGGGATCGACCTGCTGCCCCTGTCCCGTCCTTTCATTCGATTGGCGGTAGGTCGCGGACTGGACCATCAGTCGATGCATCCGCTTGACCTTCCAACCTCCTGCCATGAAATCCGTCGCAAGCCAATCCAGCAGTTCCGGGTGCGATGGAGGAATTCCCATAATTCCAAAATTATTCGGACTAGCGACGATTCCCCGGCCAAAATGATGTTGCCAGAGCCGGTTCACCATAACACGAGCCGTCAGTGGATGGTCCGAGGACGAAAGCCAGTAGGCCAATGCGGTGCGACGCCCCGCCGACTTGACCTTGGACTCCGAAGTCGTCGCTGCAATCGTCTGGCTCTTCACTTGGATTGCCTCCGGAAAACGCGGTCCCACTTCGCGCAGATGATCGCCCGGATTACCGCGCCTGAGGATGTAGGTTCGAGGCAACGTGGGTTGGTTATCCAAAACAGCCATAACCGCCGCCGCTGGTGCCGGTTTCCGTCCAGCATGGCGGCTCATTTCCCCAAGCAATTCAGAATATTGCTTTCTATCCTCTTCCGAAAAACTCGCCTCGACCTCTTCATCTGTCACTTGCAGGAAGACTTCAGCTTCGACGGCCAACCTCCATTGCCGGATGGTGCGATCGGCCGCTGGAACCTGCAGGGCAGCTTGTACTTCGGTGGAAAATGTTGTCCTCTTCTTGGCAACAAGTCGCTCACGACATGCACTTCTGAACTCCTGGAGCCTCTTGTCAATCTCGCCGCGAAGTTCCGTCCAGGCCTTCATTTCCTGTTCACTTTGCGCCTGGATGTCAGCCGCCACAAGTGACACATCTTTCGCCACGGTGCCAGCGAAGAAGGCCTGTAATCCAAAATAATCTGCCTGACCGAAATCGTCGAACTTGTGATCGTGACACCGCGCGCACCCAACCGTCATCCCCAAAAACGCGGAGCCGATAGCATCCGTTATCTCAGTGAGGACTTCCTGGCGGTTCTTTTCTTCATCCTGCATCCCCGCATTCAGGCGCAGCGGCCCGAGTCGATGAAGGCCCGTGGCGGCCAGAACCTGCATATCACCGGTAAACAGTTCGTCACCCGCAATTTGCTCGCGAACAAATTGGTCATACGGTTTGTCGCGGTTCAAGCTTCGAATGACCCAGTCCCGGTATCGCCAGGCGTGCGGGCGTGGATCGTCGTATTCGAATCCGTCACTGTCCGCATAGCGGACGACATCCAGCCAGTGCTGGCCCCAGCGTTCACCGTAGCGGGGATCGCCTAGCAATCTCTCGACCACCCTTTCGTAAGCTCGAATCGAAGTGTCCTGCACAAACGAGTTAACTTCGGCGGGCGTGGGTGGTAGTCCGATAAGGTCGAAAGTGACGCGCCGCAGCAGAGCGATCCTTTCGGCGGCCGGCGACAGTCCCAGTCCTGCCGATTCCAGTCGCGAAAGTACAAAATTGTCAATGGGATTGCTTAACCGCTCAGAATTTTCAACAGCGGGAATTGCAGGACGTGTCGGCATCTCCAATGCCCAATACGCCTGGATCGGAACTGGACCGCTGTTGTCCGGAAGAACCGATTCAGCAACCGCAGGCCGAGAAACTGAGTCTGAAAGGCAACTCATTGCGACCAGAGTCATGCCGACCCCAACTACACTTATCACCCTATCCGCTCGACAGATACGCAAACCGACCAGTCGCATGAAACGTTACCGACCTTTCACTTGCTCGTACGCCTCAAAATTTGCACGTCAGCATGAAAAAAACCTCCTCTATTTTCGCTTGGTTGCCGGTTGTGCGTCAACCCTTCTCAGTCACTGATTGGCCATCTGTGGCTTGCCGGGCATGAGGCAACTACAATGGAGCATTGTGGTTGGACATCCCGAGAAATCCCGGCAGGTCATCCGGCCAGCACCAACCGTCCGAATGTTGTTCGCTGCCAAAATCGGGTAAGATACGCATAGCCATTGTCCTTGATCCAACGTGGAATTTCTGTGATGCCCAGTAAAAACTCGCCTGCAAAATGCCTGGGCCCTTCCATGGCGACCAGCCGACGCGATTTTCTGCAGCAAGGGGGCATGGGTTTCGGATCACTCGCCTTGGCTTCGATGCTGGCCGGAGATGCCGCGAAATCCAGTTCACAAGCTGCCATGCCAGCGCATCAGCGGCACATCAATCCACTTGCCAAGAAACCGGCTTACTGGAAAGCTCCGGCAAAATCGGTCATTTTCCTGTTTATGGCTGGCGGCCCCAGTCAAGTTGAAACCTTCGACCCTAAACCAATGCTGCAAAAGCTGCACGGAAAACCCGTGCCCGAGCAGCTAGGGTCCGTTCAAACACAGCGCACGACAGAAAAATCGTTGTTGCTCGGGTCGAAACGTACGTTCCGCAAGTGCGGCCAATCGGGAATCGAAGTCTCGGACCTCTTCCCGCACCTGGCGACGTGCGCTGACGATATTGCTGTGGTTCGTTCGGTGTACGCCGATAGTGTTGTGCATGCTCCGGCTCTGTACCAGATGAACACAGGCCGCACGTTGATGGGACATCCGTCACTCGGTTCCTGGGTCCTTTACGGTCTGGGAAGTGAAAGCGAGAACCTGCCTGCATACGTCGTGATGCTTGATCCTGATGGTCCCATCGTGGGCGGGCCTCCTTGTTGGGGCGCCGGTTATTTCCCACAAGTTTACCAGGGGACCTTGTTCCGGCCGGGCCCCGTGCCAATCCTGAACCTGCAAGCAGCAGGAAACCGAACCCGCCCGCGGCAGCGGCAAAATCTGGATCTACTCGAACAACTGAACAACCTGCATCGCCACGAAAACGACACCGTGTTGTCAGCACGGGCGGCCAGTTATGAATTGGCGTTCCGTATGCAGAATCACGCGCCCGAAGCGATCGACCTGTCGCAGGAAACCACCTCGACTCAATCGCTCTACGGGATAGACCATCCGCGCACCGAGGAGTTCGGGCGCCGATGCCTGCTGGCCCGTCGCCTGGTGGAACGTGGAGTGCGCTTCGTACAGTTGTACTGTGGTGGTGGTCCCGGGAACCTTAGCTGGGACGCACACTCAGACATTGAGGAAAACCATTTGCGAATGGCCGGTCAGTCAGACAAGCCGGTTGCTGGACTGCTTCAGGACCTCAAACGCCGCGGCATGCTCGACAGTACCTTGGTCATCTGGGGAGGTGAATTCGGTCGTACACCCATGTCTGAGGGAAGTTTGGGTCGTGATCATAGTCCATTTGGCTTCAGCATGTGGCTGGCCGGAGGTGGCGTGCGCGGTGGTACAACGGTAGGTGCCACGGACGAAATTGGCTTGCATGCTGTCGACAAACCTCACCACGTGCGTGATTTGCATGCCACGATTCTCCACCAACTCGGATTGGACCAGGATCAACTCACGTACGTGTACAACGGTCGCCAAGAAAAACTCACCGACACTGGCGGTCAGGTTATCCAGGAGATCGTCTGACAGCTTCCGCCAACGACCACGATTGCAGTTCGACTGAAAACCAGGCAGGTCTGCAGCGTTAACCTTGTGGTGAAACGATCCGGCACTATGCCACCAGGGCACAACCGGATTGGCCCAATGAAGGGTCACGCACCTTCGCTCACCCATTCAGGGTATTGCTCGTGCAGAACCCGTTTGGTCGCCTGGTACTGTTCCTCCGTAAAACCCTGATAGGGTGAGAGCAGACGCAAGGGCATCTCATCCAAGCCACCGAGCCGGACTAACAACTTGTCATAGGCACCGTCAACGCGTTGTTCCTCCAGTAAATGGCCCAACACGTTGCGGCACATCAGATGGCACTCTTGCTGGAGCCGCATCAGGCGTTCCAGGTCCTGGTCGCGTCCTGCTTCGAACAGAGCTCTTGCCTGATGAGGGCTCATGGGCCCAAAGGATGACAACAGGGAACACTCACCTCGAAGACAACCGTGCGGAAAGGTGACTTCGTCGAAAAAATGCTGCAATTCTGGAGCGTGGGTCATCAAATCGTTGGCCCGTGCCAGGCCACCACCGTTTTTAGTAGCCACCAGATTGGAGATTTCGTCGATCAGGCGCCGGTAGTCAGGACCCAGCAACACTCGCTTGGTGCGTGTCAGATTGTAGTGCAAAAATTTTCCCGCCGGGAAGCTGCCGCAGACATCCCGGAAAAATGTCATCAGTTCTGTATCGTTCAAGACTTCCCAACAAGGCAATGAAATCTGAAACACGCGAAAGCCGGTCTCGTACGCGTATTCCAATCGCTCCACAATGTTGGCAGTCGACAACCCGATCACTCCCACCATCGGGTGGACATTTTCGCCTCGCGTTTCCTCGTAAAAAATCTGCACAATCTGACGAAAGCGAGAAGTGTCGACTGCATATCCTTCACCGGCGGTGCCAAAAATGTACAGGTGGTTGAACCCGTCTTCCAGAGTTTGCCGCACTTGGCGTCTGAAAAGGTCTTCCATCAGATTTTCCTGCTCGTCCCAGGGAATTTCGCAGGAAACCAGAATCGTCTGTGGGTAGCGTGGCATAACAACCTCCATGGTCCCTCTTGACTGAATTTTCTCGATCTGACAGACCGACGTTTCATCGCCTGGCCCGATATCCGTTTCCCAACTAGACTGCTTCGTACACTTCCGTCTCAAACACGGACTTCTGCTGCTGCAGGTATTGATCTTTCGTCATAGCAGGCTTGTTTTCGCTAAGAATCCCGCGTGCGCATTTCGCGTCCTCGTGAAGCAAATCGACGGCCATCATGGCAAGGGTCTTGGCTGGCGCGACATAACCGTTCTCAGTATCACTGATGTGCCAGTCGACGCTGTGCGCATCCCCCGTTGCCCCGGCCATTACCGGATGCAATACGGGCATCAGTTGGCTGAGGTCTCCGGCATCCGTCGAACCGCCACCGTGAGAGTAATCGCGGTAGTCACTGGCAGCGAAGATTGTTGCCGCGTTGGTGCGGAAAATGTCGCGCAGCCTGGTATCGTTGCATAGCGGCATATTCCCTGGCACCGTGTCGATTTCGACGCGACATCCCATAGCTAGAGCCGCGCCCTTGAGGGACTGATCCACCCGCCGCGCCGCGTCATGGATCGCCTCGTTGTTTTTGCCCCGCACATACGTCTCTAAGCGAACTTCCGAAGGGATGACGTTCACCAGATCTCCGCCCTTGGTGATGATCGGGTGAACCCGTACGCAGTCCTGATCCCGGAAAGTCTCACGGTGGGCGTTAATCGCCGAGAGCGCCAACTGCGCGGCATTCAGCGCGTTGATTCCCTGTTCGGGCGCACCACCGGCGTGGGCCGCTCGGCCGTGAAAAACAACTGTTTTGGCCAAAAATCCGTTGGAAGAAAGACCCACCCCGTGGGTGCCTCCTTCGTCACCGGGGCTCTTCGTGTGAATCATCACTGCCATATCGATGTCATCAAAGTGCCCCAGGCTGATCAGTTCCTGCTTGCCGCACAAAAATGATGTCTTTCCCCCGCGCACCAATCCCAACCGATAGCCGATCTCAACGTACTCCTCGGCCGGAACCGCCAAAAAGATCACATTGCCAGCCAGTTCCTCGGCGATCCCCGAACTGGTCAAGCCAAGTGCCGCACCCATCAGCCCGGCGATCTGCGCGTTATGCCCACAGGCGTGAGCCGCCTGGGTCTGCCTGTCAGCCCGAGGATGCCCCGGGACCTGCAAAGCGTCAAGCTCTCCCATCAGGGCCACCGTGGGTCCCGGACGCTTGCCACGCAGTACAGCTTTCACCCCAGTGAGGGCCAGCCCTGATTCGTAGGAAAGTCCAGCTTCGTCGAAAACCTCTTGTACCAGTCCTGCTGTACGCTGTTCCTTGAAACCCAACTCTGGAGCGTCCATGATGGACTCGCCAACACCGATGATCCGTTGACGTCGCTGATCGATCGCCTCGCAAACTTGTCTTTTCAGCATTTCTCGAGCATTCATATCTTTCCTTCACAATCAGGTTCGACCCTGGTGGAGGTCAGTGGTTCTTACACAAACCCTGCAACGGTCGCTGCAGACTCCACACGGCAACTTTCTGAGTGCCTAAGACAAACAATAGACCCCAGTGTAACCCTACTTATTGTGAAGTCTTGGTCACTCCCGTTCAACAACCCTTGTCGACAAAACCGGACGCTACAGAAAAAACCCTCCGAACACAACCTTGGGAACAAAAAACAAATCGCCGCTGACTACAAATTCTACGGTTGCGGAGACTTGCGGTCTCTGGTCGGCTGAGTCCACGGTCGGTACATTGGTTGCTGTGCCAAAACCGTAAGAAGTTGCCTGATTCAAGAGTGGAAACGTGATATGAATTCACGGCAAGAGCAAGCCGAATCAGACACCAGTGGCGTACGGATCGCTGTAGATGTCGGGGGCACATTCACCGGTCTGGTGGTGGTCGATACCGACGGAAAGATGCGGCGTGAAAAGTATGGCGTGGTGATAGACGCTCTGAGTTTTGAGGTTGATCAGCAGGCAACGCAAGATTTACGAAACCGCTTCACTTCAGACCACCACGAATAACACCATGTCGCCACCCTCAAAAATTTGTGACTTACCGACCCCCGCTTTACTGCTGAACTGGCCGGTCGCGCAGCGCAACATCGAACGGGCTGCCGCATTTGTTGATGGGCAAGCGGTCCGCTTACGTCCTCATTTTAAGAATCACAAGTGTGTCCCTCTCGCAAAACACCAACTGGCGGCAGGCGGCTGTTGCGGCATGACCAGTGCCACGGTCGACGAAGCAGTATCGCTGGTCGCCGCGGGTGTCGAAGACGTGCTGATTGCCAACCAGGTGGTGGGAACTTCCAGGGTTGAGCAACTGCTCGATCTGTGCCGGCGGGCAACGGTCCGGGTTGCTGTAGACTCCACGGCCAATGCGCTGCCCATCGGCCAAGCCGCAGTCGCTCGTGGCATCGAAGTGGGAGTGCTGGCGGAAATCGACGTCGGTTCGCACCGTTGCGGCACGCAGGCCGGTGCGCCGACAATCGATCTGGTTCGACAATTGACTGCGATTCCTGGAATTCGCTTCGATGGATTGCAGGCTTATCATGGTAATGTTGTCGGCATGCCTCTCTCCGCAGAACGAGATGAAGAAGCACGGCAGTCGATGATTCCTGCCATTGAAACGCGACGAAGCTTGGAGTCAGAGGGCATCGTCTGTCCCATTCTTTCAGGCGCCGGCACGGCAACTTATCGCGTTGTGGGGCAGATGGAAGGCGTCGATGAGCTACAGATTGGGAGTTATGTCACACTGGACTGGTCCTATAAACAGCGTGTCGGCGATGAATTTGACGTTGCCCTGTCAGTACTGGCCACGGTGCTCAGTGCAAGGTCCGACGCTTACGTACTCGATGTTGGCGTCAAAGCCATCGCTCATGAATTCGGTCCGCCACAAATTGCCCATCCGCCAAATAGCGAGGTACCACGATTCAGCGCGGAGGAGCATACGATCGTTCACGCGACCCAACACGGACTGAAGGTCGGAGACCGGGTTCACGTGACTCCCAGTCATGCTTGTGCGACTTGCAACCTACACCACCAGATCGTGGTGCATGAAGGTGATGAGGTCGTTGATGTCTGGCCGATTTCGGCAAGGGGCTATGGCCTTGATCTGACATAGTGAGGAAACCGGAGATGATGGAATACGACAATGCAACAATTGGTACAGGGACCATCATTGAGCCCGATGTACGAGTGGGGTTTCGTTATCATCCGCAATGTGGCCCGACGACCATCGGAGCCAACTCAATTCTCCGCAGCGGAACCATTGTCTACGGTGACGTCGAACTGGGTAACTATTTCCAGTCGGGGCACTACACCGTCATCCGGGCCAAGGTGCGTACCGGAGATTATTGCACCGTGTGCAACCAATCCACACTGGAGGGCATCATTCGAATGGGAACCGGCGTGCGCATCATGTCGCACTGCTACATTCCCAGCCGTACTTGGTTTGGAAACCATGTGTTTCTCGGCCCGGGCGTGACGATTCTCAACAGCCGGTATCCGGGCCGCCTTCCAGATATCCCCACACCACGCGGACCAACCATCGAGGACGAAGTCATGATCGGCGGAGGGGTCACGATCATGGCAGGTGTGACCATCGGTGCCAGGAGCTTTGTCGCGGCAGGCTCGGTCATCACGAAAGACATTCCTCCTTGCAGTTTCGTCAAAGGTTGCCCCGGACGGATCGAACCATTATCAGCGAAACTGGATGTTGAAATGGACCGGACACTTACCATTCAATCACGTGACCTTTGGCACCCTGACCATGACTGGTCCCAAGTCGACTGGCCCGACGATTGGCAAGAATCGAGGTAGGGGAGGGGGGGTCGCAGCTGACAATGTGCAACCAGTCATTGATAACGCCGGAAGCAACAGTAGCATTGTGTGTGTGCGAAATTTCATCTTTTAAATCGCGCGAAAAGTTTAACCGAATCGCTAGATAGACACAAAGGAGCCACACAATGGATGTGGAACCCTTACAAGACTTCTTCGCGTGATTCGCGATGATTAATTTTGAAGTCTACATTTTCTCGATAATCGTATACGCATGTTTAAGGAACGTTGCTCAAACAATACATGCAAAGATATTCGGGGTGAGCCGCGAAGAGGTTGCCTCGGTTATTTATAACCACAGGTTGCCCTACAAAACCCTGGCCTTCTTCCTTGCCGTACTGCCCTGGATTGTGCCAACAATTATTTCTTAAGTCGCGAGCAATCGCACGACCAACACCACTCACCATGAAATGGACATGGAAATGACAATCAAACAAACGGCCATTTTTCCCGGTAGGTATGTCCAATCGGAGGGTGCCCTGCAAAGGCTTGGCGAAGAACTGGAACGATTTGGGAAAAACGCCCTGATCATTGCGGGCGGTACCGCCATGGAGACGGTGATCCCCCCGTTGCTGCCCGCTTGGCGCGAGCAATTTGAAGTCACGGTCGAGCCGTTCGGTGGTGAATGCAGCGACGATGAAATCGCAAGACTATCCAAGATGGCTACAGAACGGGGCTGCGACGTTGTCGTTGGATTGGGTGGTGGAAAAGTCATCGACACGGCCAAAGCCGCTGGTTACCAGGCCAGCACACGTGTGGCTATTATTCCCACCATCGCATCGACTGATGCTCCCACAAGTGCCGTATCGGTGATTTACACGCCCGAAGGAGCCTTCTCGCGATACCTGTTCTTACCTTGTAATCCCGACCTTGTCCTGGTCGATACGCAAGTGATCGCCCAGGCACCGGTTCGATTCCTGGTGGCCGGAATGGGTGATGCACTGGCCACTTGGTTCGAGGCCGATGCCTGCCAGCAATCCTACAGCGAAAATCAATGCGGTGGACTGGGCACGCTGGCGGGTTACAGCCTGGCCCGGCTCTGTTACGACACCATCCTGGAACACGGAGCCGCAGCGAAAGTCTCTTGTGAACAACGGGTAGTAACGCCCGCATTCTCGCATGTGGTCGAAGCAAACACTTTACTCAGCGGACTGGGGTTCGAGAGCGGTGGCCTCGCGGCAGCTCACTCCATCCACAATGGACTCACCCGATTGCACGGCACACACGCCTATTACCACGGAGAAAAAGTCGCCTTTGGAGTGCTGGCCGGGCTTTTCTTATCGGATCGCCCCAGCGAATTGATCGCCGAAGTCTACGACTTTTGCGAGTCCATAGGGTTGCCCACGACGCTGGCGGAGGTCGGTGCGGAAGATGCAAGCGATGAGGATTTAGAGCTGGTTGCCGAAGCCGCATGTGCCGAAGGAGAAACAATCCATCACGAAGCGTGCCCCATCTCGCCCAAGGTGGTATTGGCAGCGATCAAGACCGCTGACAAAGTGGGGCGTGACCGCCGCAATCTATACGTTTAGCTTTCCCGGAAAATTCTTCCGGTGGGCGACAGCAAGGCATCGCAGACAAAACGTCAACGAATACCCTCGACAACATTCCGGTTTAAAAACACTCTGTGAATCAGGTCCGTCAGTCGTTTTTGACGCGGTGCTGCCTAATCCGCACTGTGCTTCCAATGGAAGACCATTTTCGTGCCGGAATCCTTGTCGTGCAGACTCACACGTAGCGGAGATCCACACGGGCCTGTTCAACAGTCAGTGGCACGTTGGCAAGCTGACCGCGACGGGCGATCCCCAAGTGTATCTGGTTGACACCCTGCCGCACGGCAGGTGGAGAAATCGGGTGGGAAGACCATTTGGTGGTATCCGTCACGGTGAACTCGGAACGCGCTCCGTTGAAATCCAGGGCCAATGCATCGCCTGAGACTGATCCCTGAACTTTCAAACGCAGCATAACATCGCGCAACTTTCCCCGTGCAAAGGCAGTCGAAACGTCATCAGCAATACGAACCGGCATGGCTTTCGCTGGCACACCTGCAACCTCGCCTAATGTTAATGGCAGAGGTGCGGGAGCGCTGGCCCTTTGATACTGTTCCCAAACCCGGGCGTTGACAGCAAATGACTTGTCCAGGTACTTCAATTTCTGCGGATCTGAAATCTCGGCCAAATGCCGCTGATATGACTCGTGCGAGGGGCGACCGTAACCAAACTTCTGCGGGTCATCAATGTATTGAAAATTCCACAAATAAATCCCGTCGGCGCCGGCAGACCAAAAGTTAGCCGCGGCGGCCCGTAGGTTACCGTTGCCAGACTGAAAACTCATCGGACAATTGATACAGGGGTAAACGGGTACTTCATAACGATGCCCCAACTTGACGAGTTCTTCGGCCGGCGTCGAGTAGCATACGTAGCCGCCCCCGGTCAACACACGGTCAACCAAATGCTCCCGTAACCAGGTTTCGATGTCCAAACCAATACGATTACAGGTCTCCACCGTTCCCGGAACGCGGACTCCCAACAGGACCGGCCACCCGCGCTGTTCGCCAATCTCGTCCAGCATCTGACGGGACTTCCGGATGAGATCGGTCATGAGGTGCATGTTCTTCTGTTCTTCACCCAGCTTGAAATACCACGGCATGCGAAAGAAATTCAAATCGACACCGTCAAGTTCGTAGGTACCAGCGGCGTGCCTGACCCAACGCAGTCGATCCTGCCGGACTCGCTCATGGGAAAAGTCCAACCCGGACCACATGGCCGCAGCCATGCCATCGGTGACCGTTCCCTTTTGGCCCGGATCGCCAATCAACACTTCGGGGTGCTTCACTTTCAACGGATAGACAAGTTTCTTAAAGGGAAGTCCGTAAGCGTCATGCGAGTCGTTCATGCGAATGGAACCGAATACTTCAATCTCGTGCTCTTTGCAGAACTTCTCGATCACGGGCGTTGGATCGGGCATGTTTTCTTGAAAAGGTACGCCCATCAATTGAGTTTGCCAGTAGCGAGTCGCCGTTTTTCCTTTCTGTGCAATGGCCCACATGATGCACCACGCAAGACTTTTGACGCCGGCGTCACGACAGTCGTGCATGCGCAATGCCAGGAATTCAGCGGACCCTTTCAACGTTTCGTCCGCGTAGACGAGATCTCCGTCATCATCCAGTATTAACGGACGCTTTCGCCAGGCGGCCCGTTTGCGGGCGTTGCGCGATTCAGCATCCCTTGTACCCGCGCCGACGCGGCGGGGAAATGATGCTGATCCCGCCAGTAACGTCGAGACTGTTGTGAGTCCGCGGTGCATGACATCGCGACGAGAAATTCGTTGTTCACTTTTCAGAATCGATGATCGAATGCTCCGTGAATGTTTCGTCATCCTGTCCCCAGTTTAAATTGACGTTAACCGACGGCCCGGATCCGGATCCTCCGGAATGTTTTTGCGGGTTGCCTCCAGAAACACCCGCAAACTAGACTGCACCGCTTCGTCGCGATAACACAAGTCAAACCGTACAGGCCAGCCCGACCCCGCCAACACCATTGAAGTTAGCTAGGGCATCTTATGCAACGTTACTCTGTAAGCAACGGGGAAAAGTTGCCAGCCGGGTCATTGTAGTCTGCAAGATCCATGCTTATACAACAACACCCACAAGGCCCTTGGGCGAATGATTCCTTCTAAGACTCGCCGAAGACGGTTCGTTTCAATGTCGACTTCTCAACTCTCCGAAGAATACTGATGTTCTACGACGAGTTTACGCACAAGCTGTCCTGGCTTTCCGGGCCGAATATCCCTGAGGTCGCAAAACACCTTGATCGACGCAAGCTTTTGATCATCCATCTTTCCCGTATTCCATTTCCGGCAAAGCCAATCAAGATAAACGTGAGGTGGCGTGCCATACCGCTTGCTCAAACGGATGATCGGACCGTGTAAAAGTCTGAAACGATACGAGCCATGAAGGCGTCGCACTTTTTCCCAATCTGCATCGCCGGGCGTCTTTAAGAACTCCAATTCCGTACCGTCCCGCTGAGTTCCGATGAGCACGTACGTCGGTTCATGCGTGACAGGTCCGGCATACATGTTCCAATTCTGATTCATCCCGATGTAATATCCAAGATCAAGCTTGGTAATCCTGTCGGGCAGCCGAAGCCATTTCGCTTCTGTCCAGATTCCGATGGTATGCAGGTTCAGCAAAGTCGCAAATAGAAGAAAGAGACATACGACCCCTTCTCTCACACGAATTAACCAACGATGACTGCCAGCGCCCAAGGTGGGTGATCCGCTTTCGGTCGGGACCGGAATCTCATTCTCCGGATGTTCCCGGACTCGAGTTCCCACCTTATTCCAGAACCAAACCGGTATGAACGGCAGCGTCGCTAAAGAACTAATAAATGGGAACAGACGCAGCTCAATACTCAAACCGAATCCAAGCTGGAGTATCCAAAAAGCACAAATGGTGAGCATGCGAGTCGGACCGGTGCAAACAGGAAGGAACATAAGGAAAGGTCCAAATATTTCCAAATAGAGGACGCCCCACGTCAACAGCTTCAAAACCCATTGTGGAAATTGGAGAAGGAACTGCCCAAAGGGGAGCGTCCAGTTCTGATTACTCAGAACAACGTCTAACACCGTGCCTGCTTGCCAGTCGGGTGATGTCTTAACAAGACCTCCCGTGACATAAACAAAAACAAACTGACAAAGCAGGGCGACACTGGCCGCAGATAGAACAGACGTATCATTTCGTCGTTTCTGCGGATTTCGCCTGGCATCGATGGAGAACCTCGCACCCAGAGGCAAAAACATGCTCCAAAACAGCAGTTGCCGCGGCAAGATATCCTGACCGTCTAAAAGGAAAGGATTGCGAAACTGCATGCAGGCGAGCAGGAACCAGACGGCGACCGTTGCCAAAGTGGTACGGTAACCGACCAGCAACATCACGGTGAATACGGCTGTGAGAATGAAGCACAAGCACTGAAAGGAATACGCACCGCTCATCGAGTGGAGAAAAAAAAACGGATGGTGTGGATCCACCAGCGTTCGTGGCAATACTCCGGCGTCCGTATAATTTGCCTCGATGAACCGAGACCGCAACAGGAGATCGACGAGGATCAGGAACGCCGTACAGATCCGAAAAACGGCCAGCGAACGCAGATCGATTCCGAAAAGCTCGCGCAGCTTCGAACAACATTGCGATTGGTGGGGACCTTCGATAACCACTCCGCCGTTGGCAGTCCCCGTCGGTCTTCGGTCCTGTTCAGCCATGGTCTTGCTCAGGCAAAAAATAAACCTGCCTCCATTTTGAAGATTTTTCTCGCGCTTTCCATCCATTCCGGCCGAACGCGTCTGGTGAACAGGTGCGGGTCACCAAGAGCATTTCAACAGTGCTGACACAGTCCAACTTAACGGAAAAACAGCGAGTCCAAAACACAGTCCACCGGGACCGCCAGGTTCTCGGGTATTACCTCTTTTACCAACTCTACGATTAAATCCGACAGGAATCCAGTTTGTCGTAAGCAAAAACGAACCGAACCCTTGGTTCTCAATCACCTATACTAAGATATAAGGATAAAAATCTGACCATTGTGACCGCCCCAGCGGAAACCCACGAGTAGGTCTCACGGCAGTCAGCTTCCACTACTCGTCAACGGCCAGTTTGTTTCTATCTTCAGTCGACAGAGTCTGAAATGCCTCTGACAAAAGCACTTTTGTTTCGTCTGGCAGCAATAACACTGCCCTTGTTGTTCGTCTTCCTCGTGTTGGAAATCGGCTCACGGATCACTCATTACCTTGGTTATTCGCGTGACGCGTCACTTACCGAAATTCGGCGTTCCCTGCACACGCTTCAACCTCAAGACCAAAAACTTGTCGCGCCGAGGCGTCGATATCAGCCCTGGATAGGGGCCCACATACTCCATCCCTATCTGGGCTACGTCCGAAATCCAGAGAATCACCAACAAGTACTTAACGAACGGTTGATTACAGAACCGGTAAATGAACACGGTTTCTTCGGACCATCTCCGCTGGAACCTGCCTCGTCAGATCAACTGGTTATTGCAATCACCGGTGGTTCAGCTGCTTGCGAACTCTATCTTGATGCGGGCGATGCACTGTCTGCTGCATTAAAAACAGAACCAGCTTTTTCCAAGAAGCGACTGAAACTGGTCTGCCTGGCGTTGGGCGGTATGAAACAGCCCCAGCAGCTTTTGGCTGTGCAGTATTTCCTGGCGTTGGGAGGGCATTTTGACGCGGTCGTCAATTTTGACGGATTCAACGATGTCGTGTTGCCACTGGCCGAAAACGAGCCACTCGGTGTGGCAGGACACTACCCGAGGTATTGGCCTGTCTACGCAACCATGGGTCTTAATGTTGCACAGGCCACACTGATGTCCGAGGCAGGACGGTTGGAACAACGCCGTCAGCGTTGGGCCCGGCGAGTTGCTGGAACCCCGTTACGTCATAGCGTTGTTGCCCTGTCACTTTGGTACCGCTGCGACCGCAGTTGGAAGGTGTCAATCCAGGACCGCCAAAACCGCATGCGCGAAACCTTGCAGCGTCGCCCTGACAAACTCTCGCCGCAAGAGTCGGGACCGCCGGACCAGTACGTTTCCCTATCCGAGCTACGCAATCAGGTCGTCCAACTGTGGGTCAACGGATCAACACAGATGGCACGCATCTGTACAGCGAACAAAATCCGTTATTTCCACTTCCTGCAACCAAACCAATACTTCAAGGGTTCCAAGGTCTTTACGGATGAGGAAAAACGGAAAGCGTTTGGCGGACCAAACTATTATTACCGCCGGGATGCCACGGCGGGCTACCCACTGCTGGTCGCCCAGGCTGAAATACTGCGCCAGCGCGGTGTCAGGTTTTACGATTTGACCATGCTGTTTAAGGATCAAGCGGATACGCTCTACCGTGATGAGTGCTGCCACTATAACCAGGACGGTTACAATCTTGTGGCCGAGCAGATTGCCGCCACCATGGCCCACCAGTGGAATGGTCCGAATCGCTAACCGGACCATAGCACGCTCAGCCCCCCAGTGATGGACTTACCCCGGGCGGAGTCCTCTTCTTCAAGGGGTTGCTGGAAGCTTTATCGGTATTACGTATCCCCCTTGTTGCGCGTATCGAAAATCCAAATGGAACCCAAACGCCGAATCGGCCGGTGTTTTCTCAGCCAGCGCACATGGTCTCGGTGAATTGGCACCGGTTGTCCATCCGGGGAGGTCGCCAGATAAGCCGCACCGATAAAATAATTGACACTGACGGCAATCAAGCCTTCGACTGGCTCCGCAGGCACCAGTTGATAGTCAATGTTGTAAAGTTGCGGATCCACGTGGCCGTAGTAAAGCAGGCCAATCTTCCCTTCGTAGTTGAGTTCTTCCAGCGCCGGCTTGAGTCGATAGAGATCCTGCCCCCAATCCAGGTTGGAGTCCGCCAGGATGCGGTGACCCCGGGCCTCGCCACCAACAGCACAACTGAAGTGCGAAAGGTAACTGGGATGTGTCAGTACGACAGACACAACGTACCAGGCCAGCACCAGGCGTGACATCCAGCGCGATGTCCGCTCCGGTAACCGATGCCAGATATGTGACGCCAGCAGATACAGAAAAGGCAGGATCGGTAACTGGTAACGGATGCCAATCTGTACCCGGTTGAACCCCATCATCAGGATGACAAGCACCGACAACGGTAGCAGAACATGAAACAGTTCATCGCGTTGCATCCGAAAACGATACAGGAACCACGGAGCACTAGCGACCAACAGGACAAATGGCAACGGACTCTTGGCAACAAATGCCACCAAGTCGTAATACCACCTTCCGGAACGGGACCAGGTTCCAAAGAGATAGCTGCCAAATTCTCCTTCTTCTGTATCCAGCTTCACAGCATCAAAACCGATCGCGTAAGCCCGTGGTACCGGAACAGGGAACCATTCGGGTAACCGCTGTTGCAAACCGTAAACAAATGACGACTTGAAATCGAAGTCGCCCAGCGGCTGAAAAGAATCTTGAAAACCCATTCCCAGGTTAATGGTCAGTGTGGCCAGCACAACGATCATCGCGATTTCCAAAAGTCCCCGGGACTTCGAATTCCAGCGTGCACAAATCACCGACAATAAAATCACCGGCAGTAACAGCACAGCAGTGAACTTGACCAACAGACCGACACCCCAAGCCAGGCCGACGACCGCAACGCACAAGTAGCTGACTTTGCGGATTGCCAGTCGCAACAAAAACGCTGTGAGAAAAATTGAAAACATGCATGCCACGTCAGTCGTACCGAGGTGACTGTGGGCCAAGACCAGGGGCGTCAACAGAAACAAGGCTGTCGAGATTGCGGCAGAACGAACATCGAAAACTTGGTGGGTCCAGCAAAACAGGAGCAAGCCAGTGCCCAGGCCGTAGAGGATGATCATCAGTCGCGCAGGGAAAAACAGGGCGAGAAACTGATCCCGGTTGGCCTCCATGAAATGAAAACCGTAGATCCAGGGACCCCATGCCTGGCCCGCTGAAATCCCTTCAGGATCCGGAACCGACACGTCGCGCGACAGCAGAACGGCCGCCGCCATGTGCATTTTTACCAGGGGTGGATTCTTCGCAAAAAGCTCCAACGTACCGTGCTTGAGGTAGGCACATCCGGCCGTTACGTGCGCGAATTCGTCGACGGTGGGTGTTTCCAGACTTGCAGCGTGCAGCGACAGCATCACAAATACAATGCTGGTCAATGCCACCAGTAAATACCAACGGCCAGGTGCCACGACCTGTCGAGAATCCGGTTCCACGGATGAATCTGGCATGATTACAGAAATGATCGACCTGCCTTCATGTTGGTGCGTCGACTTCAACAACCGGCCGGCCACAAAGTCCGATGAAGCATCCACTCGGTCGTTTCTTCATCGGGAGTCGAAGTGGTGCTGAATCAGGGTATGGTAACGCCAATGTCCGGCAACTTCCAGGGTTTGAAACGGAGTTGACAGGGTCCCCACCTTCATACGGGAATTTCTTTCAAATTAAGATGAGTCCCATACGCGGAAAGCATGGTCGACAGCAGCAGCGCCAACAAACCAATCGCCAACAAGAACTTGGTACGTGGACTCGTTCCTTGCCACTCGCGAAAAGCGATCCCCCATATGTTGCTGAAGACGATGATAAATGCCATGTGGATCGGCCAACTGACCAGGAGGCTGAAGTCCCCCATCTGTGACTCACCCATTCCGAAAAAGAAAAACTCGGCATAAGCGATAACGCCCGCTAACGTGCAGAACAAGTAATTATTTCCCAACGGCACCGGTTTGTTGTGTAATTGTTCGTCGGTAACGGTCCTTTTGTTTGGTTTCACATATTCGCCCGTACTTCCGTTGCGCACATTCAACACCAGGCAGGCAATGATGTTCGCCAAGCCGCCACCTGACAAAATCAACAGCAGGGGAGCATTGTTGGCATACACACTCTCCGCCCCCGCCGTTTCCGCGAGTTCCGTAAGGCTTCCTCCTGACGTGACACCGAAAGCAAAACAGGCGCTCATAACTCCAGAAAAACAGGCGACCCAGACGCCTCGAAAAAAATTAAATTCGCTGATCGTCGCTTTTTTTACTTCCTCGGTAAGTTCCCGTTCCTTGGACATACCAGCCCAACTGCAAAAAAAAACGCCCATCAGGCAAACCATGATTCCTGCCAATGAGCAGCGACCCGACGTCTCGAAAAAGAGGCTGGAAAACGTACCATCAACCAACGTGGGTAACAAAGCGCCGAAGAAGGTGCAGTAACCCAAAACCATTCCCATTCCCAGTGACATGCCCAAATAGCGGAGCGACAACCCGAACGTGAGGTGGCCGATCCCCCAGCCCACACCGAACAGAAACGTGTAGAGCAGCGTCGAACGGGGGGTGTCCCGGTAGACACCCAACAACCCTGGCACGGTCGCAGCAGCCGCGATCAAGGGACAAATGATCCAGATGAACAATCCACCCACCAGCCAGTAAGTCTCCCACGACCATTCGCGAACTCGCTTGAAAGGAATGTAAAAACTGCCAGCGGCAAAACCTCCCACGGCGTGAAAAATGACTCCCAGAAAAGGTGACATGCTACTCGTCCTATCCCCTGCCGTTGATGAACTATGCTGGCACCGAGTGTCAGCACTTTTGCGCCCCATGTCAAGCCAACTCCAAAACGTTCGTTGCCTGACAAATTCCCGGTTCAAACACTTGACACAACTGTTTTCGCCGTCAAGACTGGCTGGGTTGGCTGCAGTCAGTTTGGCATCTGAGCGCCTTCGACGAATGCATCCCGTCACGATGAAAAACAAGGACTGCAGGATGGTTACAAACGTTGCACGTGTCGCCTCTCTATTTTTTCTTTTGCTGGATGGCTCGCTGCTTGTCTCCCTGGAAATGACGGACGGTTCGGTTGCTTCTGCCGCGACTCCCCAGGGTTCTGACCCTTCACGGCCTGTTTCCCGGGATTCGCTTCTGAACCAATTTGCCGACCCGCCGGACGAGTATGGACCGATGGATTGCTGGTGGTGGGAAGCGGCACACTTCAACCAGGACAAGGCCCGCTGGCAACTCGAAGAACTGAAAAAGCAAGGAGTGGCAGGCACCTGGTACTATCCAAGATGGGTCTACAACGAGCCCCTCAGTGCGGATCCACCCTATTGGTCTGAAAAGTGGTGGGAAATGCAACGCTTTTCCATGGAAGAACATCAGAAACTTGGGTTGCGACACTGGTTTTCTGATTGGACTTCCCACCAATTCCATCAAAATCGCGTCCGCCAGGAACGGGCACAGGTTCCCGAGTACGAAGGGCGTCGACTCGTCATCCATCAACAGATTTCACACCTCTCGGAATCGATCCAAATTGACATTCCGGTCGAGGAAGAAATCCTCGACGCTGCGGCCTACCAGATCGTTGGCGACCATTTGGACCTCGCTTCGCGCCAGGACCTGTCGGACAAGGTTCAAAATCAGCGATTGAACTGGAAGGCTCCCGAAGCCGGTTGGCTGGTGGCGGTGATTGCGGCTCAACCTTATGACCTGGACTATCTCAACAAGCGAGTCATCGACCGTTGGAACGAGTCGTTTCTGGGTGAGTATCAACAGCGGTTGTCCAAGTACGTCGGGGGCGCTCTGGACGCCTACGGACCGGACGAGTTGTGGCTTTTGCTGGGAAACACGCTCTATTCAAAATCGCTCGAAAAGAAAGTCCGTTCGACCGGAGGATACGATCTTGCACCTCATCTGATCGGACTGTTTCATGACGTGGGGCCACTCACTGACAGGATTCGCTGTGACTATTACGAAGCCATGTCCAGCCTGCTGGAAGAGAATTTCTACAAACCCACATCGCAATGGCTGGAAAAGCGTGGTTTAAAATACACCACCATTGCCACCTGGGGCCGGTTGGACCCCTTGGAACATACGTATCACTACGGCGACTATTTCCGTTACATGCGCTGGTTTCATGTAACAGGCAACGAGGATCCCTATCGGACACCCGTTGGCCAGAGACGTCTGATCGACAGCAAGCTATCCAGTTCGATCGCACATCTCTACGGACGCCAGCGAACCGCTGTTTGCGCTTATTGGAGATCCGGCTGGGGTGTGACCCAGGAAGAAAACCTGGCCTGGACGAACGAAAATTTTGCTTACGGGGTCAATCTCTACAACCGACATGGCGGCCTGCATAGTCTGATGGGTGGGTGGTACGAATGGGTCCCCCCGGCCATCCACTTTTACCAGCCCTACTGGAAATACTGGAAATCATTCACCGACTACGTTCGCAGACTGAGTTACATCATGAGCCAGGGCAAGCACCGGGCAGACGTGGCCCTGCTTTACCCTTTGACAACCATGCATGCCAATTGGGTGGCCGGCAGACTTTCAGGGCCGCTGACGCACGATAATCTCTGGCCGGCGTTCGAGCCGATTGCCGATGAATCGGCCCAATCTCTCATGAAACTGGCCAAAGCGTTGTATCACGATGGCCTGGACCTGGACTTCATCAATCACTCGTCCATTGAACAGGCTGAAGTGCAGCAGGACATACTGCAGGTGGCCGGACTCGAGTTCCGGGCAGTCGTTTTGCCTCCCATCACAACAATTCGCACCGCCACACTGGAAACAATCAAGACGTTTTTCGACCACGGCGGAACCGTGGTTGCTTTCGGGCGTCTGCCGGGCGCCTCGGCGGAGAAGGGCCGGAATGACCCGGCAATCAAGTCCCTTGTTCAGGAAATGTTCGGAGTCGCTCCGGACCAGTCGGTAACAGACGTCGTTGAACACATCAACGAACGGAATGGCAAAGCCTACTTTGTTCCCAGTAACACCAAACGTGTGCCGGAAATCGTGTCACAAGCCATCACACGAGATGTCGTGGCTTCCGAAAAAAATATTTTCCATACTCATCAGAAAATCGGACCCGTAGATGTCTACTTCATTTTCAACACACGAGCCGAAGAGCGCGACATCTCCTTTCGCTTGCGGGCCGAAGGAGAACCGGAAATCTGGGACGCGTTCTCCGGCACGGTTCGTCCCGTTCACCGTTTCCAAGTCGGCCCCGGGTACACCGATGTCGACCTGACCCTGGATCCATACGAAGGAACCGTGCTCGTCTTGAGTCCGCGCGGCAAGCGGCCGGCCGTCGTAGAAGACAACCTATCCAGTGTGGTGGAGGTACAGCCCGCGGGCAACCAGATCCAACTTCAAGGCTTCGCCGCGGAGGGTGGCCGAAAAGTGGTACGGCTTGCCTACCAGGGGAGGGAATATGTTGCTCGCAAGAAAATACCCCCCTCCCCCGCAACCATCGTGCTGGAGGACCCTTTCTCTTTTCAACTGGAACCAACGATGAACAACCGCTGGGGCGATTTCCGTTACCCGGCATCCAACAGAATGATCGGTGCTGAAGCACGTCACTTCCGGTATCGCGAAGAAACCGACGTCAACCCGAAGAAATCCGGTTGGCATCAAACCAATTTCGACGATAGCGACTGGCCGGAAGTCACCTATTCCTACGGACCCTACTGGTGGCACATCGGCCCATTTCAGGAACGCGCCAATGGTTCGGAGGCGCACCTGGGCCGCCTGGAAAGGGCCAAGCAGGGAATGCTTGACCTGGAAAAGCCCTGGGGACGAGGAGAAATCGGCATGTCGGCATTGCGTTGGGAACCCTACAGTTTTTCTCAAAAATTCGGCCACTATGGTGAAGTCCATCAGTCAGGGGGCGGACTGGCCGGAGTTTCCGAAAACTTTTTGGTCTTCGAAAATACTAACTTTTCATCGAACCCGACACACTTCCTGTTTACCTACGTTCATTCTCCAATCGATGATGAATACACCTTGCACTTTGGAGGAAAACCGGAAAAGTCCGATTACCACGACACGCCTGGATTTGAAATACCTCGACGACGCCAGGCCTGGGTCAACGGGGATCAGGTGCTCTCGGTCACACAAGGACAGGACATCTGGAACGTTACCGATCTTCAAAAACGAGGCTTTCAGTTTGACCTGGGGGCCGCTTCCAACGGGAGCATGAAACCGGCTCCGGCAGAGGTCCGCGCCCAAGTGCGTCTCAAGCAGGGCTGGAACACTGTTTTGCTGAAAATTGTCCAGCCCAAAGGAAAAAAAGTTGCGACTTACGCAACTTTCACGTCGTCAAAAACACCACCTGACTCTGACCCCTACGTACCGCGACTGCGCTGGTTTCGTGAACCCCAACAGTTGATCTACGATATTGCCCCTCACCGAAAGAAGCGGGTCGGATGGTATCGGTTTCAGGCACCTCCCGGATTGAAGAGTCTCAGCTTTCAGGCAAAATCCGACCATACCGAAGCCTGGATCAATGGAACATCCGTCCCGGTCCATGAGGGAACAATCGACTTGGATTCACCCATCGCCAGGCCCTCCCAGATTGCGTTGCGTCTCCAGCAGCATCCCGGCAGCTACGCGGGTGCGGCTTTTCCCGACCCAATTGTTTTCAAGTGCCAGGAGGGACAAATTGGCCTGGGAGATTGGAGCCATTCGGGTCTGCGAACCTATTCAGGAGTGGGAGTTTACAGCAAGGAGGTCCGGCTCGGTCACCGGCACCTGCAGGGACAGATATTGCTCGAACTGGGCGATGCACGGACCGTCGCCGAAGTATTTGTCAACGGAAAAAGAGCTGGGATTCGCATGTCCCGGCCTTTCCGTTTTGACATCAGTGACTTCGTCCGCCCGGGAAACAATCAAATTCAGATCAAGGTGGCCAACACGCTGGCGAACCACATGAGCAGTTATCCCACTCATTGGGTTCTGGAAGACCAGGCAGTCTCTGGCCTGCTGGGTCCGGTGCAACTGCGATTTCATTCCAGGATCAAGTTGAGCGCAACGGTCCTCGAATGATGGCCCTGTAACATAATCTGCCGGTGTTTTTCGATCCGTCAGAAAAATCGAACGAACGCGACAGGGAGTACTAAAAGAAAAACCGAGGATCTGATCAGGCACTGGGATCCCGCTTTTTTCGATACCGTGCGACCCGATAGATTTTGTAATAGTGCCTCCATTGTTGTGTTGTACATGCGACGTGTAAAACCACCTGACGTGTCTCGTCGCATCGGCTTCATTTCTTCGTATCCTTCTTATCTCAATGATTCCTTTCAAACCTTCAAAGCATCCAGAATCATGAAAACATCTATTAACCTGACCAAACTGCTACGCGTCCTATTGTTCATCGCCCTGCTCGTTGCGTGCAGGCTGTCATCCACTCCCGCCTACAGTGATGAACCTCCCAAGTTCGTGGATTTATCCCTGCTGATCGCAGCCGAATACCCCTGCACCTGGCCACAGTTGGTGCCTCCATTTCGCATTGATCATGTCCAGACAATCGGGCGGCAGAGTGCATATAACGTCGACACACTGTCGACTGACGGAAACATGGGAACCCAGATGGACGTGCCGCCGCACTCGGTGTTGCGGCCCGAATTAAATTTGCCGAAATCAGGGCCGTTCGGCAACGAATTCATCGACAAGGTTCCGGCCTGGAAGTTCGTCGGCAGCGCGTGTGTTGTTGATCTGCGAAACTTGCTGGATACCGGGCCTGCTGGTATCAGCAGCCTGGTCCGTAGAAGACACTTCGAGGACTGGGAGCGGGAACACGGCTCACTGCGTTTCGGCGACGTCGTGTTAATGCGCAGTGGTTACAGCGACAAATATTACTTGCCGCTACCGGCAGGGCTGCGGTACGCAGCGCTGCCTCTAGAACGTAAGGCGCCGGGTTGGCCCGATCCTGATCCGGATGCGATGGAGTTTCTCGCCAGTCGCAAAGTGTTTCATATTGGAACCGACAGTCCCAGCATGGGACCAATACCAGACCTCGCCGAGCCCACACATTACGCGGCACTCAAATATGGCGCGGTGTTCACCGAAGCCGCCACGAATTTGGCCAGTCTGCCAACCACGGGCGCGTTTTACTGCATGATGGGCCCCAAGCATAAGGACGGACCTTACGGCGAGGGACGGGCCTTCGCGATCATTGGCAACCCGCTGGCGAGCCAGTTAATCGAATCGGCTCGAGAAAAGCGCGTCGTGGATCTCACGGTGACCCTGTCGACCGATCATCCAACCACCTGGCCGGGCCAAGGGATCGGCAACTATCGCCATCCTTATACGAAGGCCGAGTTTTTGTATCTTCACTCCCACATCATGGACAGCCAGGCAGGGACTCACCTGGTGCCACCCTCCTACGCGCTACCTCCCGAGGATTTTGATCCCTACGGATATTCACCCCAGACACACATCTGGCTGGACGAATTCGAGGAAAAATTCGGTCCCCGGGGAATCAGTGACATGACGACGGAAAAGGTGCCGCTTTCGCAAACCTGCGGCTGGGCACGGGTGATCGATGTAAGACAGTTAAGTGGAACAACAAGCCGCGCGGCTTGGCCCGCCTCACCGGAAATCACCGTCGACGTGATCAAGAAATACGAGGCCGAACAGGGCTCCCTGGAAGCCGGTGAAATCGTCATCTTTTACACTGGACACACCGATCGGCACTTTCAGCGGATGCCTGCTGGCAAGTCCTGCCTGATCGATCCGGTCAACGGCGAAAGCGAAGGCTGGCCCGCGCTCGGACCCAGTGCCACCGTCTACCTTGCTCAACGGGGAATTCAGTGCGTGGCAACAGATGCTCCGAACCTGGGCGGCGTCAACCCCAAGAACGCGCTGATGACTTACTGGGCACTGGGTAGCCAGGGTATGGTGGGTGTCGAGTTTTTGATCGGTGTGGGTCAGCTACCCGAGCAATCCTACTTCCTCTTCGCACCCGTCAAAATTCGTGGGTGTCACGGTGGTCCAGGTCGCGCGATCGCGCTGTATTGAGTTCACAATCAGCAATCTGGATCCTGTCCACGACCAACTCTGGAAAGGAAAGATCACCATGCAAAGGGTGTCGTTTAACATGTGTGTCAAGGAAGGCCAGCAGGAAGAGTACATTCGTCGGCACCAAGAGGTGTGGCCCGAAGTACAGCGTGATTTACAACGCGCAGGCATTCACAAAATGAGTATCTTCATGCAGGACCGACAACTGTTTCTTTACATGGAAGTCGATGACTACGCCCAGGCCATCCGTATTCTGGATGAAAGCCCCGATTCAGTGCGCTGGGAAGAGTACATGGCACCTATCATGGAAGGTGACTCCGGGGAGAATTACGATCCGGCCGATGCGTACCCACCAGGCATACCGGAAGTATATTACTGGGAATCTGAAGCCTGAGCCTTCTGCTCAACAAGTCCGGCGCCGATCTAAAACAGCCATGGCCGCCGTGACGCTTTGAATTTGAAAAACCTGACCACATCCCAGCCAAGGTCAGATCCGGCAAACGAACACACCGGGCATTTCCCGGGCAAGCTCGACAAGAAGTTTTCGTGACTGTGGCGAAGTGTCGAAAAAGCCGCAAGTGAGAACACGAAAAACGCTTAGTTCTCGTTCTTGAGTTCGAGCCTGATTTCCTCTTTTGCTGGCAATTCAACCACCAAAGGACTCGTCGCCTCGTCGCTATAAATTTCGGGTACTGGGATCAACAACTCGCTTCCATCAACGTTTCCGGCCGCACCGATCTCCATCATTTTGAAAACGAGGACACGATAACTACCATCCGGGATACCCGCAGAAGCGAGCGAAAACTGGCCGGCCGCATCACTCGTTGCCATTGCAGCCGTTTTGGCATCGGCTTCGAAGGGCTTAAACATGATTTGTGCATTTCCGAGCGGAGCCCCGTCCAGTGTAATGACTCCTGTGAAGGAAACCTCCCCCTGCTGACAACCAACCAAGAGGAGCACTGAAAGCCAAACGAATTGTTTAAAAAGGTGAATCATGCCTTTAGTTTACAATATCGTAGCCGGAGAAAACAATAGGGGTCCGACCTGGTCGCTCTTGCGCACAGCCAATTCGTCGGATACACGTCAACCAACAAACTGACAGCCCCTTACTGCACATAATCGAGTACCCCCCGGCCAAACTGGGGATTTCGCAGTCAGGACACCTGCTGACCGAAGCAGGCTGCGTCTGCACTTTAACGGGTTGGGTAAATCCAGCAACAACCGAAACCACCCGCTTGTGACAATCAGCCGCCAACGGAACATCCGCGTCAAGCAGAGACCGGGGCGTGATTATTAAAGAACGTATCCGTGCCGATATTCGCGTTTCACAATCGACTCCAACTCCGGCGCGTTCGACGGCTTGAGATTCGCTGCATCCCATTCAATCTTCTTCCCTGTCCCCTCAGCCGCTGCCCAAACAGCCAAGTTCCCCAGGAGGATATTCTCCGTCAGTGGACCAGCATATTCCGGGAAGTTGGATACCGCCGGAGGACCACCGTCAATCGCCCTGATCCATTCTTCGAAATGCCCCGGTGACTCAACGAAATCGACGTCCGCGGGGTCCTCAATACCTCCCAGTAGCTGATACGTTTCTGCATAGTCGCCCGGCGAAAACAAAGTTCCCTTTTCGCCCACGACCAGGCAGCCGGAAGTCTTCGTTTGCTCAACTCCTTGAAAAAGGTGCTGAGGCGGGCGTTTACCTCCGTCATACCATGTGAATTTTATGGGTGGGCGACCATGACGTTCGGGAAACTCGAAATCAATGACAGCCCAACTGGGATAGGTCTCGCCATTGTGGGTTGAAGTTTCCGCCTGGATGGATGTCGGATCTTTCAAATCCAGCGCCATGAACGGCATGTTCACGGTGTGACAGGCCATGTCGCCAAGAGCACCTGTTCCGAAATCCCAAAATCCGCGCCACTTCTCGGGGTGATACGCCGGGTGATAGGCGCGAAATGGCGACGGGCCGATCCACTGATCCCAATGCAGCCATTTGGGAACCGGCATTTTTTCCTGCGGGCGATCGATCCCTTGCGGCCAGATCGGGCGATTGGTCCAGACATGGACCTCGCTGACTTTACCCAGAGCACCCTGCTGAATCACTGCAGCTGCCCTGCGTAATCCTGTGTTTGCCGTACCCTGATTTCCCATCATGGTGGCAACGCCGTTTTCTTGCGCCAACTCACTGAGAACCCGCGCCTCATGAATCGACTGCGTCATCGGCTTCTGTACAAAACAGTGTTTCTTATTGCGCAGCGCGATGGCGGCTGCTGGAGCGTGATTGTGGTCCGGCGTGCTGACCGTCACAGCGTCGACCTCGTCACCCAACTCATCCAACATGGTGCGATAATCAAAGTATTTCTTAGCTTCTGGGAAACGCGCTGCTTTTTTCGCCAGGCCCCGCTCGTCAACATCACAGATTGCAACAACTTTTCCCATACGACCGCAGTCGTTAGAATCACTGTCCCCTTTGCCGCTGACTCCGATGCAGGCAAACTGTATCTGTGCATTGGGCGATTCACTTCGAGCTACTTCACTCGAGTTGGAAACCCAATAGCCCACCCCGGTCGCCGCACTTAACTTAAGAAAATCACGACGAGATTTATTTTTCTTTAGCATCAATCATTTCCCAACGTTAAAACAAACAAGAACCCGTGAACCACTGATTTTGGATCGACTCTGCAAGTAATTCTACCCGCCACATGGAAAAAATGGAATCGGATATTTCCCACAATTTCCACGTCTATCGTTGTGCTGAAACCCTTCTTGATCCCCGTCGTCACAAAACGCAACCGGTTCTGAAAATCATTGCCCATGACAACCGTCCGGAGAAACACCCAACATGGAACGTGCCATCTACCATCCAATGGCCCTTTGCCTCATATGGCTGCTGATTGTCGGTTGCCAACCGAGCCTGGAAACAGCCGATCAACAAAACGAAAAGACCTCCACGGTGGTGTCGGAAACGCAGGCTCCGGCCGACGATCCCCAAATCGTTGCCGTGCTGGACAATCGCAATGCAAACCTGGTGCTTAACGCCACCGGGAACATCGAAAGCGTCACCCTTCAATCCGATCCTTCGGATACGGATCTGGCCAACCTCCACCAACTCGCCGCTCTGAAAACCCTAACCTTGTTCGGTCGCGGCATCACCGACCACGGACTGGTATCGATTGGAAAAATCGCTTCTCTCCAAACACTCCGGATGGAGAAAACAGAGCATACGGATGAAGGTTTGGCACATCTGAAGAAACTGCCTCGTCTCCAAACGATCAGTCTGTCCTTGACAAACATTTCCGATGACGGTCTCAAACACCTGGTCGAAATTCCAACGCTGGAACGAATCGTTCTGTTAAGAACCAAAGTCACTGATGCCGGCATGCAAATTCTCAAGGCAGCCAAAAACAGAATTGCCCTACTGGATCTGCGGGACACGTTGGTTTCCGATGCCGGCCTGGCCCACATCGGTGAAATGACAAATCTAAAATCCCTCAAGTTTTCCACAGCAAGGGTGGGTGACAACGGTATCTCGCATTTAGAAGGCTTAACCAGACTCAAATCATTGGCACTGGACGGCTCCGATTTGAGTGATGAAGGCATGAAATCAATCGGAAAAATAACAAGCCTCGAAGAATTGACTTTGTCCGGATGCTTTGTGACTGACGAAGGAATCCATTCAATTACAGGACTGAAAAAACTGAAGAATCTTCGCTTGCGCGGTACCATTGTTACCGATGACGGCATGGAGCAGATCAAATCCTTTACAGAATTAAGAACGCTCGACCTCAGCGAAACCGCGATCGGAGACCGTGGAGCCGTACACCTTGCCGCATTGACCAACTTGGAATCCCTCAACCTCTGGTTCACATTGATTACTGACGAAGGAGTGGCCCATGTGTCCGGACTCACCAATCTCACCTGGCTGAATCTCGACAAGACCCAAATCACCGATGGAAGTATTGCACATTTGCAGCCGCTGAAGAAATTGGAGTTCTTGCACCTGGGATCCAATCGTCTGACAGACACGGCTTTGGATGGAATTGGAAAGCTGACACAGATTCAGGATTTATACCTTACCTTTTGCCAAGGCATTTCTCCGAAAGGTCGTGAACGCCTGCAGGCGGACCTACCCGACACAAACATCCGGTTCTGAGCGACCCTCGAAAAGCGGCTCCGGAACACCGCCAGAAACATTCCCTGCAAATCTGTACGGCGCACGAACGATTCATTTTCGCTGGAATACCTGATCGAACTCGGTCCAGGGACAACATTCTTTGCCTCACAATTCTTTGCCTCACAGACGCCGTATGCTAGACTGAACAACTGAAGTCTCGCTCGCCCCTTCCATTTCTCACCGGAGAGCGTTTGATGCTCACTCTGAAATACCGCGCTGGATTCACACTGGTTGAACTCCTGGTGGTGATGGCCGTCATCGCGATACTGATTGCGTTGTTGTTACCCGCGGTGCAGATGGCGCGTGAAGCAGCCAATCGTGTTCAGTGCGCAAACAACATCAAGCAGCAGGTGACCGCGGTTCATAACTACGCCACCGCGAACGACAGCGAGTTCCCTGAACTGGCGCGAATGACCTGGACATGCACGTCGAGTCTTTATCACACGCTGCTGCCGTTTTTGGAACGACAAGCCCTGTATGACGAAACCGTGCAGCATTGCGACATATCTGAAGAGACGATTATGTGGCACATGCCGAGAAAGACACCAATCCCCGGGCACCCGGAAATCGGGGTCACGCTCGAAGAGCAGCAGGCCAAAGGGTTCTGGAACACCCTGGGATACATGTCTGCCTACCGCTGTCCGACCGATCCTCGCAGTCAGCGAGATGGCGGGATGCATATGAGCTACGCCGCCAATTACCTGTTGCTGGGACACAACCGTGCGCATGAAGGGAAACCTACGGACCACGGATGGTGTTATTGGAGATGTGGCCCCTGGCGCAGCTGGAAGAGTTACTACACGATAGACACGGTCCCGGATGGAAACTCC
>PBTE01000173.1 GCA_002726515.1 Planctomycetaceae bacterium
CAGTTGACGCAGGTGTAGGTCCAGAAGTCGATCAGGACTACCTTACCCTTCAGGTCTTCCATGGTCAGCGGTTCCGAGTTGATCCAGTTGGCGATGCCCTGGAACTCGCGCGCGCGATTGCCGACGTCCCCACCTGGCTCAGACCGTGCCGAGGCCGCCCCGCAAGCCACGGCCAATCCTAGCACCACCAAGAGAACCGGGAGCAAAGGTACATGGGGTAAACGAAGACGAGTCATCAGCCAGCCTTTTTATAAACCCCAAAGGTGAAAGCGAACAAACCGAAGTCGGGAGAATCGGAAGCCATCTTAAGAGTTTCACGGCGAACGTAGGAGGGATTCTCCAAAACATTGTATAACCGGGGCTCTGTAACCAGCACGTAGCTCTCGCCGTCATCTCCAATGATTACATCAACACCCTTGTTATCGTCAGTGAGATACTCGCCGCCCACCGTGACCTCGACCTTGTAGGGCTCCCCCGAGTCCGAAGTTAAAACGGCATTGACGCTTCTCGCCGAATATACCAAAGAGAGGTAGTCTTCGTAATCCATGGACATCCGGCCATGCTTAGCGCTCTCCGGGCCGACGACCCAATCGCCGTTGAAGTAGACCGCATGGGGCTCCAATTCATCCGGTTCTTCAAGCTTGATTACCGAGTTGATGTCGTTGTAATAGTCTCGTTGTACAACGTATCCGCCTCTGCCGTACAGGACGTCGGAGCGTCCCCGCTCGTATCCGGCGTACAGTTCTCGGGTCACTTCGGCGTTGCGGTTGGACCGGTAGGCGGGGTCGATGGTCGGATCTACAGGCAGGGCGGCGATGTCTTGGGAGAAGTCAGCCCCTGCTTCAACAAGTAATTCCCTTATCTTTTCCTCAGTCTCGCCATATTGGCCCTCGCCGAAGTGGGTGTAGCGAACCACACCGTCCTTGTCGATGAGGTATTTGGCGGGCCAGAAGCGGTTGGAGTATCCCCGCCAGGTGACGAAGTTGTTATCCAGCGCCACCGGCCAGTCTATGCTGTAATCCTGGGTGGCCTTCACCACGTTATCCAGATCCTTCTCGAACTCAAACTCAGGAGAGTGAACTCCAACGATAACCAACCCGTCATCTTGGTACTTGGAGTACCACTGCTTCAGAAATGGCATGGTGCGGATGCAGTTGATGCAGGTATAGGTCCAAAAATCCACCAGGACAACCTTGCCCCGCAGGTCGGCGATGGACAGCGGCTCGCTGTTGACCCACGCCACGATTCCTCTTAACTCCGCCCCTTCGTTTCCCACCTTACCGCCGACGAAGCGTTCCGGCGTTGGGGCCGGCGGCTCAGCGACCGGGTTGGAACCAGCGGTCTGCTGACTCTCCGGATCCACTGCGGTTCCATCCTTCTGGACCTCCGGCTTCGTGACTTCCGGGGAATCGTCGGCGGGAGATTTTTCGGCCTGTGTCACCGCTGGGGAAGAATCGTCCTTGGAGTTCGCATCAGTTTCCGATGCCGTTGGAAGGAGAGCTGCCAACTCTTTACGACGTTCTAGGTCTTCATTTTTTGGCAAAACAACCACGGGGTTGTCAGCAGATAGTTTGTCCGGCGGCGCCGCGAGAACGGCTTCCGGTTTTTCTGACTCAGCCTTCGCGTCCGTTTGTGAACCCGCCTCTGAAGCCGGTGCAGCGGAGCCGCAGCCCGCAAGAACCAATCCCATTAGTACGACGACACCAAGGACCGCACAACGGCCCCGGATAAATGAAAACATCATGACATCCCCTGCCTTTATAGTTAGGTTAGTAGCCCAGAGTATATGGGGCACGGACGGTGTCTAGTTTACGGTATGGACCGGAACGTTCGCTGTTAAACAGTTGGGCGGCCACGTTGGGCCCGAACCTACCAAGTCCATAGGTAAAGACAAGTCCGTAATCGAATCGGGAATCGTAAAATAATACGTTGTCACCATATTCCTTGGATGTACGGGCAAGGCTTTCGGTGCGGACGCCAACCACTGCGAACCGGCCTACAAGATGGCGGCGATGAACCGGCGATTCGGCCAGCATCCCAGGCAGGCAATCGGGGTGTTGCCACGCTGATTCCCTGTGTTAAACTCAGATATAATGCGCCTTTCCGGTAGCCGCTTTTTGGGAGAAGGTCTTTGCAAGAACAATCGACTCATACCGCCATTGCTCAACGGATTGTCGACAACGTTTCGAAAGTGATAGTCGGCAAAAGGCCAGTGATTGAGCATGCCTTAGCGGCCCTTATCGCCCAAGGACATATCCTAGTGGAAGACGTGCCCGGTGTTGGCAAAACGATGCTGGCCAAGAGCATATCTGTCTCCATAGGCTGCAATTTTAAACGTATCCAGTTCACTCCCGACCTTCTGCCCAGTGACGTGGCTGGTATCTCCGTATACAACCAGGCCAGCGGAGAGTTCCAGTTCCGCCCGGGTCCCATCATGTCAGAAATTGTCTTGGCCGATGAGATCAACCGGGCAACCCCAAAAACCCAGTCGGCGCTGCTGGAAGCGATGGAAGAACTGCAAGTCACCGTGGACGGCGAGACTCACCCTCTGAAACATCCTTTCGTCGTAATGGCCACGCAGAACCCCATCGAGTACGAAGGCACCTTCCCTCTTCCAGAAGCCCAACTAGACCGGTTCTTGATGCGCATCAGCTTGGGATATCCCGAGTTTGAGGAAGAATTAGCGGTTATCGAGCAACAGGAGCATGCCCACCCTATCGATTCTCTGGAAGCTGTCGCAACCCCGCAAGAGGTTATCGGTCTACAAGAAGCAGCTAAAGAGGTGTATGTCGACAGGGTGGTGCGGGAGTACATCGTGCATCTAACTGAGGCTACTCGTGAGCACCGGGACGTGTCTCTGGGAGCCTCGCCCCGTGCGTCATTGGGACTCTTCAGAGCCGCTCGGGCGTTGGCTTTGGTGTTGGACAGGGACTATGTTATCCCCGACGACATCAAGACGTTGGCAGCTCCGGTCACCGCTCACCGCATCATCCTCTCACCGTCAGCCCGGATGCGAGGCGTGAGAAGCGCGGATCTGGTGTCCGACTTACTCAACACCCTCACCGTTCCCGGCGCAACTCGTTAGTTCCCGCCGTGAAGATGCCGACGCCTAACCCTATGCGGCCTGAACTGGCAATGGCTGTCCATGGAGTTGGGAGTTCGGGATCGAACCAGTAGCCTCGTCACGGAACCTTCAACTAAGCGTGTAGGACGGGAAAACACTTGAGCAAAAGAACTCTGGCGATCCTGGTCCTTCTGTTCCTAATCACCTTCTATGCCTTCGGAACCGGCTTCGCTTTCTTCTTCAGATTCCTCTACGTCCTGCTGCTATTGGCCGCCATAGGTATAGCTTGGGCTTGGCTTAATCTAAGAGGCATGGAGTTGCAGTTGACCCGCATCGCCAGCAGAGGACGAATGGGTGAATATGTAGAGGGGCGCATCCGCATAATCAACAAGAATAAGCTGCCCAAATCCTGGCTGGAAGTAGTTGAATACACGGACCTACCCGGTGAATCCCCCGGGCGCGGCGTGGCCCTGCTAGGCAACCAATCCCGAACCTGGCGAACCGACACCTATCTGAGCAAGCGGGGCAAATTCAACTTGGGACAGGTGGAGATTACCAGTCAAGACCCGCTGGGGGTCTTCCATCTTAAAAGAAGGTTCCTAGACCCGGTTCCCTTCACTGTCTTTCCTTCCGTCATACCTCTGCCGGACATGGACATGCGTTTCGCTCACTTGCCGAGCGACAGCAGAACAACCCAACCGGTAAATCAAATCACCACCGACGTTTCTTCCGTGCGTGAATACAATCCCGGAGACAGCTTCCGCCGCATCCATTGGCCCTACACCGCAAAGATGAACAAGTTGATGGTGAAGGAGTTTGATCTGGGGCTGTCCGCCGACGCCTGGGTGGTCGTGGACATGCAGCGAACCTCCCACTGGGAAGGCGATGACGAGATAAACAACACCGAGGAGTTATCGGTGACGATCGCAGCCTCAATCATCACCCGTCTGGTAGAGCTGTCAATGCCGGTGGGTCTAGCTGCCAACGGAGACAATTCCTACATCTTCAGGCCTGACACCAGCCCGGAGCACCAGGTCCGGCTGTTAGAGGCTTTAGCGGAGGCCCGCGCCACCGGAACCATATCATTGGAGCGGTTTCTCTACGACCTCCGGGGCCAGATGAGCCGATTCAACACCTTGACGGTTATCACTCCCTCCACCCGCACCGAGTGGGTGCCTGCCCTAAACAGCATTCGGCGTCAGGGAGTCAACGTAGGCGTAGTGCTCATAGACCCCCGGGATTTTGGTGGCGCCACCAACCCCGAGTTTCTAGTAGACATCCTGTTTGCCAATGACATCGCCGCCTACGGAGTCAGAAAGGGACAGGCTTTGAATGAAGCCCTGCGCCTCCCGGTGGACCGCCCGGACAATTATCTGGGACAAGTGTTCCAGCCCTCCGCTCAGGAGAGCACAGCATGACAGTCAACGGGTTAGCCGATCCCAGCGCCGTTCGCGAACGGCTCAACACGGAGATTCTACTCGACGGGTCGATCGCTCTCGCCAAGTTCTTCCGTCCATCCGACGGTTGGCTGGCCTTCCTTTTCCTTGCCATGAACCTGTGGGTGGTAATCTTCTCCGTTGAGCAGGCCGAATGGGTGACCGGCTTAGAGCTAACAACCTTGCTCAGCCTCTCCATCATCACCGGACTGCTTTTATACCGGATCCCGGTCTGGGCCTTCCTGGTACTGCCCATCGGGGCGGCCCTTGGGGTGCTGGCAATCATCTGGCAATTCACTTCCAGAGAGATCGGGCAAGTCACGGTGACCAACGCCGACCAACTCTGGCTCCGGCTAAGCCTGTGGGTTGAGGCTGCTAGGACCGGCTCTATCAACATCGATACAGTACCGTTTGCTTTTGGCTTGATGGTGATTACGTGGACGGCTGGGTTTATAGCCACTTGGGTGTTTTTCCGCTACCGCAACTTCTGGGGCGTATTCGTGATCGGAGGCTCGGGGTTAGTGTCCAATCTAACCTACCTGCCTCCCCAAGCCAGCGTCCACTTGGCCCTTTGGTTATTTACGGGATTGCTCCTGGTATCCCGGGTCCAATCGGTACGGCGGCGTCAGGAATGGGAAAGACGAAACGTCTCCTATGATGGCCATCTAGGGCTCCTTTCCATCTCAGACAATTTTCTCCTAGCGTTCGTCGTATTGCTTGTGGCATTTCTTATGCCCACTGGCGGCAAGTACGGTCCTACCAATGACCTTTACGAGTTATTTCGGACTCCTCTAACTTCCTATGAGGATGACTTCAACCGGTTGTTCGCCGGCCTGCCAGCGAGGCGGCCTCTGGGCTACCGGATCTGGGGAGATGTGCTAGCGTTCCAAGGCACTATCAATCCCGCTCCCACTCAAGTACTGTGGGTAGACTCGCCGGTGCCCTTGTATTGGAAAGCCAGGACCTACGGCACCTATACACCCAAGGGCTGGATATCCGAAGAAACTGAATTGAAGCCGGTGGGCTGGAGTCCACCGGTGTCGTCGTCTCAACCCTACGAGAGCAGGTTCGAAGTTACCTATTCGGTCAACCCCCAATACGACTCCAAAACTCTTTTCGCGGGTGAGCAAGTCGTGGGAGTCGGGCGGGATGTCCAGATCGAGACATATGAGTCACCGAACTATTCCTTAGATTTCACCGCATCTGACCCCGCCGCAGGACATCCGGAACCTGTTGTTCAGGCGGCCAACAACCTTCGGCAATCCCTGAATCAAGGGGGGTCTCCGGCGACCGATTCCTCATTGGCGGCCAAATTGCCTGACCAGTTCCGGCTGGTGGATGTCTCACGGTCCAATGACGGTCTCATCGAGGAAGTTGTTGTGGCGGACGTTCTGCCAGCGCAGGCGGATATTCTGTCCGTCCGAAGCCCCAACCGCAACGTCAAAAGAGGGGAGGTCTACGAAATCACGTCATCGGTTTCGCTGGCGACCGCAGGCCAACTAAGGAACGCCGGAACCGACTATCCGTCTTGGGTTCTGGAGAGATACACCCAGCTTCCAGACACCCTCCCACAGCGAGTTAGAGATTTGTCGGAGCGGCTCACCGCCGATGCGGAGACTCCCTTCGATAAAGCCAAAGCCATTGAGGAATATCTGAGGGGCATGCCCTATACGTTATCTGTCGATCCGCCTCCCTTCGATGCCGATGGAGTGGACCATTTCCTATTCACTTTGGAACAAGGCTATAGCGAATATTTCGCCTCCGCCATGACCGTCATGTTGCGGGCGGTGGATGTGCCAGCGCGGATGGCTACGGGTTATACCCAAGGGGCAAAGGTTCCCAACGAAAATCTCTACATGGTCCTCGACAACAACGCCCACGGCTGGCTTGAGGTCTATTTCCCCAGATACGGATGGATCGCCCAGGAGCCAACGCCTGGAAAGGCCTTCCCCAGACCGGTTCCACCGGAGATTCAGGCAGGAGGAGAGATCGACCAGACTCCCTCTGAAGATATTCTTGAGGACGAGTGCGAAGACGACGATTTTGAAGATTGCGACGCTGGACTGATTCAACCTCAGGGAAGCGGCGGTGGATCGGAGGCAACGGTGTTCGGCGCAGAGTTAACCACAATCCTCTATTGGCTTGCCGGAATATTCGGCGTGGCCGTTGTGGCCAGCTTGATAATCAAGATGCTGTGGCGGCGGTACATGCATCCGGCACAGGACCCCCACATAGCCTATAGGCGATTGGCGTTTCTTGGCAGACTGGCATCCGTTGGGCCGATAGACCATCAGACCCCCTATCAATACCGGCAGCGCTTAGCTCAACTCCTGCCAGACTACCGGGAGCAATTCTCGGTGGTTATAGATGCTTATGTCCGGGCGAGATACGGCCAGAGACAACTGAATGATGACCAGCGCGCCGATCTCTCCCAAGCTTGGATAGCGTTGCGCATGCCATTGTTGTTGCGAAGCCTGCGCCGGAGAAGTACGTGAGCGGTGATAGATATTACATATGCGAGGTAAGCATGGGCTGGGTGGGTCTCGTAGGCTCTGACCAAGGCCTGCGCCGCCTCAGCTTCCAGCCGAGCCCTCAGGAAGTAGTTGAAGACTTGGGCTCCACATTGGACCACGCCACCGAAGATGCCGGCAGCTTCACAGATATCGTTTCCTGCTTGGAGCGGTATTTTCAGGGAGAAACCAGCGCTTTGGACGAGATAGACCTGGACTTGCGGGGGGTACCGCCATTCTTCGGCGAGGCCTGGACCGCTTGCCGAACGATACCTCCGGGAGAAACCCGCAGCTACGCCTGGCTGGCGTCCGAGGCGGGAAGGCCCTTGGCGGCCCGGGCAGCGGGACAGGCGATGGCCAAGAACCCCTATGCACTGATAATCCCGTGTCATCGGGTCATCGCCAGCAACGGCGACCTCCGGGGCTACGGCGCCGGGGGACTTACTGTAAAGGCCAAGCTTTTGCAGATGGAACGAAAAGACGCCTAGAGTGGGGACAATACCCGCAGGGGACAAGCTGTGGCGCACCCACGATAAAACGCTTAGTCAGGCTAGGAGGCCTTGATTTGGTTGATTCGGGTTCGATGTCAAAGGGTCCGGTGGAGTGCTGGGCAGACATAGGCGAGCTGCGCTTGAGGTACTTGGATTGGGGAGGAGACGGTCCGCCGGTAGTGGCGCTGCACGGTCTGGCTTCCTCGGCCAACTGGTACGACATCGTGGCGCCACTCCTTCGCGACCAGTACCACATCGTCGCCCCCGACCAGCGAGGCCACGGGCAGACCACCCAAGCGCCCACCGGCTACGACTGGGAAACCCTATCGGCAGACGTTGCCATGTTCATGGACCATGTGGGAATGGACAAGGCGTCAGTCCTAGGCCATTCCTGGGGTGGAAACGTAGCTACCAACTTCGCCGCCCGCCATTCGGAGCGGGTGAACCGTGTGGTGATGATTGACGGAGGGTTCCTGGGCGGCCAAAACTCCCGGGATACCAACTGGGAAGAGTTTTCCCAACGAGTCCGGCCCCGGGACGTGTCCGGCACGCGTGTGGAGTTTCTTGACCGTTTACGGGTGCAGTTGGCGGACTGTTGGTCCGACACCCTGGAGTACATCGTTCAAACCATGGTCTACGAGGATAACGAAGGGCAGATCAGGGACATTCTGCACCCAGACCACCATGCCCAGGTCATCCGCGCCATGTGGGACCAGCCTCCGTCCATGGTTCTGCCCGATATCTCATGCCCAGCGATGATTGTGGCCGCCGGTCCCAGGCCCGAGCGGGCCGGGTCGGATTTCTCCATCCGGCGAGAGGAGATGGTAGCTGCGGCGTCCAAGGACTTAAAAGACGGACAGGTCCATTGGATCCCCAACACCATCCACGACATCGGATATCACAAGCCGGTGGAGTTGGCGGACCTCATCAAGAGTTTCATTCCCCAGGGATAGCACGAGGTTAAGCGGCTACCCTCTTCAGGGACTTGGAATCGCCTTGCGTGCGAAGAAGACGCAGTGGTCCACTGGCTTGGGGTCGGTGAAGTAGAGCACGCCGCCTAGTTCCTCGGGCGATGCAGCCTCGATCAAAGCCAGGCCCAACCCTGCTAGCCTCTCCAGCAACTCCGTCTCCTGGTATAAACGGAAGGTCCGGTCTATCCCGTAGTCCCTGTCGAAGACGGTAATGATGCCTTCGCCGCATTTGAACATCAACTCCAGTACCCCGCCCGGACGCAACACCCTAACGAGTTCAGGCAACACGACGCTGTGGACTATGGCAGGGTCGATGTGTTGGATAACGGCGTTGCAGGCCACAAAGTCGAATGAGGCGTCGCTGAAGGGCAGCTCGTTCGCCAGGTCGGCTACAAACACCCGGTCCGAAATCTCCGGGTGCAACTCCTGGGCTGCCTGGATGTTCTCTTCGATGGCGTCGATGCCAGTCACGTCGTAGCCGCCCGAATAGGCGTGGAACACGTCTCTCGCCCCGGCTCCGCACCCGGCGTCTAAGCCACGCCTTCCTGGAGCCAACTCCATCAGACGGTCCCACAAGTCCCAGTCGTGTTTCAACCGGGGATGAGAGGACTTGATGTAAACCGATTGGAGAAACTCGCCGGTCACTTGAGCATACCGGCCGGCATAATCACGATAGAAGTTGGGTGAGTAGTCAGACGCAGTCAGAACGCAACCTCGGGCAACACCGAAAGTTCTGCTTTCCCGCGCTGCCACACACCTAACTGGATGTTGCCGAAGCGGGCAGATGGGGCCATCAAAAGACAAAGGACCGGATTTTCAGTCCAGTTGTTCCACCGCTGGGTTCTCAATACGGGCTCAGGTTGACCCTGAACCTAGGCCAATAGCCGGCGCGCCTCGGTTCGCTCTCGATCTTTGCGGGTGATTCGGTCGAACCCGACAGTCGCGAAGACCTCGGGGACCGTTGCGCAGGCCTCGTCTACTGCCAGACTACTCCCTCCTAACAGTATCGCACCGGCCACCTCTGACATCGCCTTGTGGGCGGCTCTAAGCGTGTGGTTGGCGTGGATTATAACGTTGAAACCGTGGGCTATAAGCCGATCGTCGGACACCGTGTTGTAGGTAGTGGGTACGCTCACCAGCAGAGGACTCCGACCCAGGCGCTTACATAGCGCGGGATAGGCATCGGCGAAGGCGAAAATCTCGGCGGGGTCCGATTTATTCGAGTGAATCATGATTCCGTCGGTGCCCGCCACGATATATTGCTCGGCTCGGTTCAATGCATCGGCGACACCTGCCCCAGCAATCAGGCTCTCCAGACGGGAAATAATCATGAAGTCTCGAGTGGTTGAGACCTCTTTGCCCGCTTGAATCTTTTCCGCGAAGACTGAAGGGTCCTCTAGGTCCTGGTTGGCGGACGCATCCAGGCTGTTTAGCTTCGGGTACACTTTGTCTTCGATGATTACCGCCGAAACTCCCAACCTTTCCAGACCTTGTACAAGATACTCGAACTGGGCTGGCTCGCCGCCGGTGTCTCCGTCGACGATAAGGGGCTTGGTCGTGACATTTAGAATCTCGTTGATGGTGTGGAGACGGGAGTCATTGCCGACGATAGAAGCGTCCGGCAACCCTTTAGTAGCCGAGTCCGTCAGACTACTTTCCCAGATACCGTCGTACTCCAGAAGCACGCCGTCTTTCTCGACCTGAACGTTTTCCGCGATGATGGCGCTCAGACCGCTATGCGCTTCAAGGATGCGAGCGAAACCCTTGCGTTCGATGCATTCCCCCAACGCCTTGAGCCGATCAAACGGCGAATTTCTGTTCTCTAGAATCATGACGGACCACCTCTTCCCACCTGAAAGAAATTACACTATCGATTCCAGTTTATCCGGAAAGACCGCCAACATCAGGAAACTTGAAGCTTCCTCACGTTACTCTTTCAACTCGGCTATCCTAGTTGTAAACCTCTGACGCAGGGTAGCAGGCTGAAATGAGAAATAATGGAGGAGAAGAAACTAAAGGGAGCAGAGGAGACAAAATATGCAAGGCTAGATAGCTGTGTTGCCTAATGAAAGGCAGCAATCAGGTCCATGGCTAACAGCTTCTGCTTGGATGGCAATCTCCGCCCTCGCACCTCCGATAGACGCTCCCACAACCACCATGTTAGCGGTTGAATCAAGACGGAGATGGAGGTTCTACAACACCCACCACCCGGGGATACAATCACCTTACCCGTGCCGTCAGACTCAACGTTTACCTGAATTGATACGTTTCTAGCTCAAGTCTCGATTATATCACGGGCTAACGGGAAAACATCGCCGCATTTCGGCGGCTAAACAGCAATATCTTCGGTGTCCATCAAAGTCAGCAGACTAAATGTCCGATGGGGGTTGGCAAGGACGCCACCAAGAAGGCGATACTGCCCAGCGTGATCCAGAACTGACCGGCAATCCCGGTGGGTGGCGAAGCTAATGCTGCACCACCTCCACATCCGGGTTTAACCGGCCGCTATCTCCTGGGCGTTGTCGAGGCGCACCGAACCGGAGCCGAGCAATGCCGCAAGCCGCTCTCCCAGTTCATCACAGTAACCCGTGTTAACCGGCGGCAGATCCAAAATCACACGCCCAGTTGGGGTATGAATGTCCAGATTCACGCGATCTTGGCCATGATACTCCAGCAGAACTCCGATGACTTCCCGGAGCCGGTGGGCGTCGTCAATAGCGTTGTCGGATTCTCTAACGGCCAGGGACAAAGTCCGGTGAGACCCTCCATTGGCGGCGGCGAGTTCGGGGTTCGGCTGGTCGGCGATAGCTCTGTTGGATTGCCCGTTAGACGCACCGTTGGAGTTTCCGTTGCCGGCATGCTTCCCATTCCCGTTTCCGTTCCCATTGCCGTTGCTGTCGCCGTGACCGTTTCCATTGCCGTTTCCGTTCGAAGATGGCTCCTGATTAATCATGTGCTCCTGAACTTGGTCGCAAGCCAGCGAAAGCTGGTCCCCGCGCACCCGCAATTTACCTGCCACCCGGAGTATCTTGCCCTCGGTCCATAGCGCCTGGGTACGCTCCAGAACATTGGGCCAAACCACCACTTCCACAGTGCCGCCCAATAGGTCCAGAGTAACCACGAAGAACTTCTTCTGCTCTTTGGTGAATCGATCAGTTATGGACGATACGTGCCCCAGCAAGGACACAGTTTTTCCCTGCATGTCGTCATCAAGCTGGTCGATGGAGTTGAAAGCATCCCCGGCGTTCAGGCCGGCCAGTTGCCACATAGGGTTAAAGGATAGAGGAACCCCGATCAACTCCCTCTCCCAAGTGGCTTTTTCCTCCTGAGGAACGTCGGCATCACCCAGCTCGATACCCGGCAGGCCACCGGCGTCTTCGCCAGCGGAGCCGTCGAATAGGCTAGACTGGCCGGAACTACGGCTTTTGGCTTCAAGCTGGGCGAAGGCGACAATCTGATCCAGGGAATCCAGTACGGCGCCCCGGTTCGCCAGAGTATCGAAAGCCCCCGCCTTGGTCAAGCTCTCCAGAGTACGACGGTTCAGTCCCTTGGCCCCGGCGCGGTGACAGAAATCGTCGATGGACTCATAAGGGCCGTTGGCCTCACGTTCCTCTACAAGAGGGCGGACGGCGGCTTCCCCCACCGTCTTAACCGCAGCAAGGCCTACACGGATACCAGCCGTAGGGCCGCTATCCTGGTCAATGGTGAAGAACTCCCCGGACCGGTTGATATCCGGCAAAAGAACTGGTATTCCCAGCCGGAAACACTCGTTCATCGAGGTTACGATCTTTTCCGGATGGTCCAGCCGGGAGTTCAGCACCGCCGCCATGTATTCCAAGGGATAATGGCACTTGAAATAACCCGTCCAATAGGAAATCAGAGCGTAGCTAACGCTGTGAGCCTTGTTGAACGCATATCCAGCGAAAGGCTCTATCAAGTCGAATACAGAGGTAGCCAGACTCTTTTCGAATCCTTTCTCGGCTGCCCCGGTCACGAATTTTTCCCTTTCTTCAGCCATCAATGAAGCAATCTTCTTGCCCATGGCTTTGCGGACGATATCAGCTTCGCCCAGCGTGTATCCAGCGAACTGCTGCAGAATCAGCAACACCTGGTCTTGATAAACGATGATGCCGTAGGTCTCGTCCAGCAACTCTTTGAGGCTGGGGTCTGGATATTCGACGGCCTTACGCCCGAATTTGGAGTCGATGAAGTCGTCGATGTTCTCCATCGGGCCCGGCCGGTACAGGGCAATCATCGCCGAGATATCCCCGATATTGGAGGGCTTGAGGTCTTTGATATACCGGCGCATACCGGCGCTTTCCAACTGGAACAGGTCGGTTGTATTCCCCGACGAGAGCAGGTCGAAGGTTTCCTGGTCGTCCAGTGGGAGATCGTCCAAGACAATCTTGATTCCCTGGTTCTTTTCCAAGAAACTGACGGCCCGGTCCAGAATAGTCAGGTTGGTCAAACCCAGGAAGTCCATCTTCAAGAGGCCCAGTTTGGCCACCGGGTCCATGGAGTACTGGGTCATCATTACCGGACTGTCTTCATCCGCGCGGCTGGGCCGCTGCAAAGGAACCGTGTGTGTCAGCGGTTCGTCGGCTATCAGAACGCCAGCGGCGTGGGTGCTGACGTGGTGGACGATACCCTCCAAACCCTGGGCGGTGTCCACCAATTTCTTGATGTCTGGTTCGCTGTCGTAGGTCTCCTTAAATTCGGCGTTGACCCGCAGAGCGTCTTCTATAGTCCGCGCCTTGAACGGAACCATCCGGGCGATGCGGTCCACATCGCCGTAGCTCATGCCCAAGCCGCGGCCAACATCCCGTAGCGACGCCTTCGCTCCCATGGTTCCGAAGGTCACTATCTGAGCAACCCGGTCGGTGCCATACCGGTCAACAACGTAGTGGAGAACCTCGTCCCGCCGGTCGTCCTGGAAGTCCAGGTCGATATCAGGCATCTCTTTACGTTCCAGGTTCAAGAACCGCTCGAATACCAGGCGGTATTGCAAGGGGTCGACGTTAGTGATGCCGAGACAATAGAGAGCAACGCTGGCGGCGGCGCTTCCACGAACACCGTAGAGAATCTGGCTTCGCCGAACGAAGCCGATGATGTCCCATACGACCAAGAAGTAGTTGGCGAACTGGGTGTATTTGACGACCTCAAGCTCATATTTCAGCCGCGCTACGGCATCAGCAGGGGCGTCTGGGTAGCGCTGCTTGAAGCCTTCCCAACACAGCTCTTCCAAGTATTCGTCGGCGCTCTTATCCCCGGGCACCGGATAGTTCGGCAGGTGGGTCTGGCCGAAGGCCAGGTCCACATTGCACATGTCGGAGATGAGGCCGGTGTTATTCAGTGCATCGGGGTAGTCGGCAAAGAGGCGTCCCATCTCTTCGGGGGTCTTGATGTAGTAGGAGTCATCCTCCATCCTCAGACGCTTTTCGTCTTGAACCGTGGTGTTGGTCTGGATGCAGATGTAGATGTCCTGTAGAGGCGACTCGGCCTGCCTGACGTAGTGGGAATCGTTGGTAACCACCAGGGGGATGTCCAATTCCCGCCCCATGGTTACCAAGGCCTGATTCATTTCGGGGAGATTAGGCACGTGCTCGTGACGTTGCAGCTCCAGGAAATATCCGTCGCCGAACACCTCCTTGAACCACCCCGCAACCCGCTTAGCTTCGTCTATGTTGCCATCGATGATTAAGCGGGGGACCTCGGCAGAGGGGCAAGCCGACAGAGCGATGAGGCCCTTGGCGTTCTTCTCCAGCAACTCCCGGTCGATGCGGGGCTTGTAGTGGAAACCGTCGACATGGGACCGGGTGACCAGCTCCATCAGATTGCGATAGCCCTCATGGTCCCGGGCGAGCAGCACAAGATGATGGGGGCTGCGTTCATTGGCGTTCTTGTCGAAGCGGCTACCCTTGGCTACGTAGACCTCGCACCCAATGATGGGCTTGATGCTCGCCTCTTTGCAGGCTTGGTAGAAGTCCACCACGCCATACATGGAGCCGTGATCGGTGATTGCCAAAGAGTCCATTCCCAACTCTTTGGTCTGGTTGACCAAGTCAGGAATCCTGCTGATACCGTCCAGCATGCTGTATTCGGTGTGGACGTGCAGGTGGGTAAATCGGTTGTCAATAATCGTATTTGTCATTCGGACCTCAAGTTAGGGATTATAATAATCCCTAAACGGGTAGGTCCCTGTCAAGGCAAAATCCAAGAAAACCACAATATGTGCCATATTGCCCGGTTCCGACTACTAGGGGTTGCTGCGAAACAGTAACCGTATATACCCATGCTATAATTGCCACGGAAAGTTTCCAAGCGGTGAAAGTCATGCTACGCAGCCTAGAAATACAAAACTTTAAGGGCATCAAACAGGGAAAGATCGACGATTTAGCCCAGGTGAACATCCTGGTGGGCCGAAACAACTCCGGCAAGTCGACCATTCTGGATGCTCTGGTATTGCTGCGAAGCGCCATTGTGGGAACGGACTTTCTTGACCGGATAGGTATCGAGCAAATAATCCGGAGACGAGTGGACCAAAGAGGAGCAATTCCGAGCTATGACGAACTCTGGTTCCGAATGAATACAAAAGAGCCGTTCCGCTTGACCGGGGAGATGGATACAGGTCCCGTGATCCGCGAACTATGGCATGCCCGCGGCGAAAGTAACATGCCACTGGGGAACGTTGATCTATCCAGATCGGCGGCTGGTCCGAGTTTAGAAAGTTGGCGTAGCACTGGAAACTCGGACCACGCAAGAGCCTATTCCCAGGTGGATGTGTGGACTGCGATTAAGACTAAAACGGATGAAAGGCTAGCTACTTTCTTAGCGCTGATTCATATTTTGGAGCCTAGTCTAATCCATCAACCATTCAATGAAGCATTTTGGTACGAGTTGGCAAGGGATCGCAAAGAAAAGAAAGTCATTGACCTCTTAAACGACATCTACCAAACCAATCTGGAGACTCTCAGCTTTGGCCTATTCCCGCCACCCCAAAGGCGCCTTGTGGCAGCCCTTCCGAAACAAAGCGTGGCGGTGGACTGGTTCGGTGACGGTTTCCGTTATGCGGTCAATATTCTTTCCCTGGGAGTTGTGCTGCAAGGAACAGCTTTACTGATAGAGGAACTGGAAACTCACCAACACCCAGAGTCGTTGAGGATGCTCACTCAAACACTGTTCAAGTTGGCCAAACAACAAAATCTGCAACTGTTTCTCACGACCCATAGCATGGAATTGATTACATACGCGCTGGATGCAGCCAAGGAAAACGATGTTAAGACTAAGCTGCACCACTTATCGTTGGACCGGGAAGGCGACCTCAAGTCTATCCCCTTCGACCAACCCAACGCTGAACTGATGCTAGACATCGGCCACGACCCACGGCTGCACTACAAATACGTCTCCGCAGATTAAGAATGCCCGAAATTCTGATTCTTGAAGGCCTAACCGACGCCACTTTCTTCCAAGAGGTATTGGGGCGGTTGTATCTTCAAGATGCCAAGCCGTTATTTATAGGTGTACGAGGCCGGCAAAATATGCCGGCCGGGATATCAGGAACAACGGCCAACGGAAACGAATTACAGGTGGATTTTAGGTACTCAGGGCAAGGCGAAGTAGACGTCGAGGGCGGCAAAGAGCAAATCTCTCGAATTATAAGAGGGCTTCTGGACGCTGATGTGCAGAGGTTTGCTGTAACAAGGGACTTAGACGATGACTCACCGGAACAAGTCGTCCTCGCAATCAACGACGTTGTTACTAATCACCTTGGGGCCAACGATGTAAACCTAAACCGGGAAACTAACCAAATCCTACTGCCTATGGGAGCCATCACAGTCATCCCAATAGGTCTCTACGAAGACGGGGCGTTGGGCCAACTAGGCATCACGAAACATGAATTGGAAGACTTATTGATCAGGCTACTGTTGGAAGATGCGAGTCTGAGGGAAAACGTTCCAGAACTGGGGACTCTACTTGCGCAGGTATTACCAGAAATAAGAAGGTTTGAAGGCCCGTTCAATTCAGGCAAAGAAGTGTTCCAATTGATTAAGCCGATAGTTCAGCACGGAATTAGCGACACCGGAGCAATCAGAAGGATTATCCGGACCGGAAATGAAGATCTCCTCCGGACCGTACTGGCTCCATTGTTGGAAAGCTTGGAGCATGTGCTGATACCTGGTCTTCAATAACGAACTAAAACGTCAGTTCGGTCCCTTTCCCATCAAAAGAAAAAGCCCCGCACGTTCATGCCGGGCTTCGTCCATAAAGAGTTTCGTTCAGTGAAAGGGACCCGCGCTGTGGCGCAGGGTTAGGTTATTCCTCTTCTTCGGTCTCGTCAGAGGAATTGCTTACCGCCAGAACCTCTTTGCTGGATTCTTCGGAGCGGTCAGTGTGTCTGGAATCGCCCCAGGAAGCGGCTTCCACGTAATTCTGGAAGTCCTTGGATTCGCCACAGATCTGGCAGATTCCCTGGCTTGACGGTCCCATAGCGGGTTGGATAACCCAGTGATGAGCGCACGCCGGGACATTGTCTTCTTCAACGATTGGGATAGCTACTGTTTTTTGAGCCATGATGTTCGACCTCCGGATTCTACAGATAGATTCTACCACGTTATAACGGTATTCGTCAATATGCTACGAATAATTAGCCTGGTTATAGCACAACTACAAATGGTTCAATAGCACAGATTACTATAATAGTTCTTGATTTCGTTAATATTGCGTTAATAAATGACTATCTAGGTTAAGTATCAACTGTTGCTCTGAAGCCGATTTTCTGAGGAATCGCCTGCCGTTCATTGCCAGCAAAGTGTTTGATGCTGCGACAGCTTAGTGGATGCCAGCCAGATCATTAGGTGGTTGATATACGGACCTAACAGCGGTATCGGTTTCGTTTAAGGCAAACGAATACGGCATCGGCAAGGATAGAGAGATAGCGGCGCAACGTTCTACGCGCGAGGATAGGAGGAAGAGAGGGGGCGGCTCCCGAGATGCGGACTAACTGGGCAGGTCGATTTTCTGGGTTGATATCCGGGTGACACCCCAACCAGCCAGCCAGGCCGAGTGGCGGCCATCCCCACCGGCGACAACAAGCACGAGATCGTCGGCGGATCGGACGATGGGAATCATGGTGTCGGGGTTGGCCTCGTCCACCCAAGAAGGCCAGTTGCGGTTGCCGTAGTGGGCCACGCCGACGAGTTGGCGCAGCGGCATTCGGGCGTTCTGGTAGACATATTCCCGAACGTCGGCTTTGGAGAGACCGGAGGCATAGATCTCAGCGGCGTGCTCGGGACACAGCACCAAGACTATCTGAGCGCCGGTGCCTATCTGATAGTAGTTGGAAACTCCCGACCCTTTCATCGTGCCGACCAACGTCTGCAATACTTCAAAACCAGTGGGCACCGTGGTTTCCATCACTATGTAGATACCCCTGATCCCCGCCACGGTAACGATGCTATCGGTGGGACTGTATCCCAACTCCAAATGGCGCGGCTCCCAGGGGCTGCGGTCTTCGTTCTCCGAGAAACAGAAAGAGAACCTGGCGGGCGTTGAGAGAGTAGCTTTGTCCATCTCCCCCGGAATCAGCCCAGCCACATTTCTAATCATCAGCCGAAGCGCCCGGCCGATGGCCGCATTGGCCCTATAGCCCGGACCGAAACAACCGGCGTCGCCGTTTATGCCTAGTTGCCGGGCGATGGGACCGTTGACGATGACTGCGGGCGCTGCGCCTCCAGTCGTTGACGATATCCCGGCCACGTTGAAGTCCTCTTGGAGCATGGCCTTGACCGCCGCAACCACCACCGGAAAGTGCTCCGGACGGCATCCCGCCATCACGGCGTTGATAGCTAGCTTTTCCAGGGTAACCTTGGCGTTGCGAGGCTGGATTATGCCCAGAGAGTCGCTCGGCGCTCCCGAATAGCCTGCAAGCATCCGGCTAACGAGATCCGCAGTGGCAGGCACCACCGGTAGGCCATCGGTCCAACCCTGCTCGTCATAGTAGTCTTGGATCACATCGAAGGAGTCCTCGACATCTATCCGGCGGGACTGGAGACCTGTTTGGCTTACCATATGCGGCTATATCTGCGGTTATTACTCATCAGAAGGGCTGACCTAGGTGGTCGATACCTCGCTGGTCAGTAGACCTACAATCTCCGGAGCAAAGTCGTGGGCCATCTGGCGCACGTCGTCCACGGACTTGGTAACCAGTGGACTGGGTATGACCACTATCCGCGCACCGGGCATCCCCAAAGCAGTGGTGCGAGCGTGAGCGGCCCGGTTGAATGAGCTAGTGATAACGCTCAAGGAAGGTATTCCCTTGGACTCGGTGATTACTGTGTCGTGGAGACCCCACGTCGTGCAGGACCCTCAATCCGCGACCCCGTGGATAACAACGTCGCACTCCTCGGCTAGAGACTCCAGAGTTTCCGGGGCGCAGGGGGCACTGTAGCTAAACTTGGTGGCGTAGACCACTTTTTGAGCGCCATAGTCCTGAACCAGGACATCCTTCAATTCTTGCAAGAAGGCGTCGGCGTGGTACTTCCTGTTCTCCAGAAGACCCACCACCTTGCCTTTGAGGTCGGGAAGGTTGGAATTGAGGCCCACTTCCTCGGACACGTCTTCGGCACGGGGATCGAGTATCTGAATCGTTGGCGCCATGGCAGCTACCTCCTTGGGAGATGAAAACAGGATACGGGTAGTACAAATAAGAGGTTAAAGCGCCCCTACATTAGTTGAATCGATAGCAAAAGTCCAGCCCGAAACGGGCACAGAGGGATTCAAAGGACGCAGGAAGCTGCTAAGGGTTATAGAAGAAAGATGACCGGCCCGAATCAGTTAACCGGGCTAGTCAGACATCTGGAAGTATTTGCCCTCAGTCTTGATGGAGGGAGCCACTACCATTTCAGCTTTGTGCAGGTCTTTAACGGTATAAGCGCCGCACATCCCCATGGCGACTCGGAGTGCGCCAATGAGGTTCTGAGTGCCATCAGTCTTGGAGGTAGGCCCGTAGAGTATCTGCTGCAGGGTGCCCTTGGTTCCAACGCTGATGCGGGTCCCTCGAGGGAGTTCCGGGTGGGGATTGGCCATGCCCCAGTTGTAACCGTGTCCCGGCGCTTCTTCGGCTTGGGCGAAGGGTGTGCCCAGCATAACCCCATCGGCGCCGCTGGCGATC
>PBTE01000174.1 GCA_002726515.1 Planctomycetaceae bacterium
AGTTCACCTCTTGTTTTCCGCTGTTTGGAGTAGCGGCGAAGGGTTGCACAACTTGCTTTGTTAGAATGGCACTAAGTGGGAGGGGTGCGGCGCAATCGATGGGTTGCGCGTCGAAGGTTTTTTTCGGCGCCGACCTAAAGACCTTTTGTAATTATCTCGCAGTTCGGCGGTCTTTCATCGTTTTGCCTCGTGCGGTTAGAGCTCTATCCTGCACTTCGGCAGCGCCTTTTGCAGTTCGGCGACTCCCGAGCCGGTGATTTGGGTGCCATCGAGGATGAGCCCTTTCAGATTGGTCAGCTCTTTGAGATGCACCAGCCCCGCGTCGGTGACTGCGGTTCATGGGGTGTCGGTTAACGCCTAACGTGTTAGCGTGAAATCGACTCGGATCCCCAATCTATTGACAAGATAGGCATCGATGGTATTCCAGTCTCGTAGCGTTAGTTTGCCAAATCCGCTATCTCGGAAACCGCCACGTTGCTGGTACGTGTAGTTGTAGGATCCGTCGTCGTTTGGCGTAACGACCATGTCGGACCGGCCGGCAAACGGTGCATTGGCTTCACCAATGATCTGCTGTTGATTACCGCTACTGAAACGCATGGTTCCGCCCAGACTGGACTGCCAAATACTCATCAGTCCCTGGTTTTGTCCGTTGTTACCGTTGCCGTCGGGAGGCTGGGGCTGACCAACCGATCGAAGCTCAAGGTTGATCGAGGTCCACCCCCGGCTATTTTTATCCCACACTCGAAATCTGGCCCGATCCGGTGCGGCGTTGACCGCAGCGTCAAATCTGGCTTGACTGTTCACCCTCGTGTTTTCCACTTTGGAGATCCAGTCACCAACTTGCAGTCCGGCTCGCTTAGCGGGCGATCCTGGTTTGACGCCTTGAATCTTGAGATATTTACCCCCATCACTTAGTTCCTTGACGATGTACTCCACTCCGACTTGGGGTTGTCTATACAGAATTTTGGGTACGATCTGGGCCTGAACTTGAGTTACTGATGTGCATATCAACAGTGCTGCGAATGCAGCGGTTACGATGCGTGGTAGATGAGTTGTCATGATTGTCGCCTTTTCGTTTTATAGAATGTTCTGATACGGTCAGTCGCTCATTCTGGTCACCCACAATCGCAGCTTGCATGCCAAAGTCCTGAAGAAAGGGGACTGGGGCAATTCGGCCATGTTTTCTTGGAGTTTTTAGACGGTCGCTGGGGAACGAGGGACCAGATTGGAGGACAGACTGAGTTCAATTGGACTTTCAGAGCATCAAATTGATCGCGCTTGGATCACCGTTCGGCAGGTACGTTAAATCGTGCGTTTGGCTCGGTTTAAAACGAGTACACCCCAGAGGATTCGAACCTCTAACCTTCGGTTCCGTAGACCGATGCTCTATCCAATTGAGCTAGGGGTGCAAGTGGTGTTCTGATCTTGACGACTCTTCAATTCGACGGCGAGAGCCAGGCCACGAACCAGTGTCAATCGGACCGCAGCCTTGCGACCAGTCTACTCAATCTGCTCCAATCGACAAGGTGACCAGCATCGTCTCTGATTTACCGGAACCGGTTTGGTTGCCCGTCCCTTTGCGTGCCAGGTGCCAGTTGCAACAGCGGTGGGGTGCAGGACCTCTCGCCACGGGTCAGCACAAACGGACGGTCGATGTGGAACACACGGGTTATCAGGCAGTTTTCTTTGTTTATGATTGGTCTTGAGGATTTTCAACTCGTCCCGGTTGAGGTTTCCAGTGGATTTTTTAAACAGGTCAAGGGCAAACCAGCGAGGTCATGATGAATCAATGCGTCGCTCAAAAAACAGTCGTACCGGATGAACTGCTCGGCCAGTTGGTCGACAGCACTACCCTGCTCCGGCAGCCGACAGATTTGCGAGCGCGTCTGGCGGCTGACGGATACGTGCTGCTGCGCGGCGTTGTCGGGCCAGCGGAGGTGCAGGCGGCGCGCGAGGAGGTGTTCGGCCGATTGGCCGAGGTTGGCGAGATCCGCTTGCCGCCCGGAGAGGGAATCGCCACCGGCGAGAGCCGGCGAAAGGAACTGGTTGACGACCTGGGCGAATTCTGGCGTGATGTGTCCAAGGGCCCGGCGTTACGGCATGCCAGCCACGGACCATCCATGCGGGAAGTGATGTCTACGCTGATCGGCGTGCCTGCCCGGGCGCACGATTACATCTTCTTGCGTCCGGGACGCCCCGGACAAAGTACACGCCTGCATTACGACCGGCCTTTTTTTGCGCGAGGCTCAGATCGCATCTACACTGCCTGGCTTGCCCTGGGCGAGGTGCGAGGTGATGAGGGTCCGCTGATGATCATCGAAGGCTCGAACCAGTTCCAGGACCAGATCGATGCGATGCAACAGGTCGATTACCAATCGGCGCAGTCACCGACCGCACAAGTCATGAGTGATACCGTGGAGTTTGTCAAAAGTCGCGCGTCGCGATTGTTGACCACGGAATTTGGCCCGGGTGACCTGGTGGTGTTTGACATGTTGACGCTGCACGGAACCTTGGACAACCAGTCAGCCGCAGGCCGTGTGCGCCTTTCGTGTGATGTCAGGTGGCAACCGGCCACGGACCCGCTGGATGCGCGATACCAGGGCGAGAATCCACCGGGTACCACTGGTGCCGGATACGGAGAACTCAACGGTGCCAAGCCACTGACCGAAGACTGGCACACACGTTGAACCGCCCGGTTTCCGGTCGCTTTCCACCCGGCCGGGCAACTGCATCGGGGCCGTTTTCATGGTTCATGTTGTGCTGTCGCTTCTGGTTTGGAATTCAATGACATTGATCCGCCGCTGCGACAACATTATTATTCTCGGTAGTGTCGAGGAACATGAAAAATGATCTGGGTTAGCTGAGGTTGCGGGAAACCGGTTGGTCGGGACTCGCGCCGGCACCACCGATCAAAAACAGGAAAGACAGGACGATGAACTTAGAAGGCAAACAAGCACTGGTGACCGGAGCGGCAGGAGGGATTGGGCAGGGGTGTGCGATCGAGTTGGCACGCTGCGGTGCGGATGTAATCGTCAATGGTCGTCCGGGGGGGACCGACCTGTCGACGACCTGCCGGAAGATCGAGAGTCTGGGAAGAGTGGCAACACCGATTGCTGCGGACGCATTTGAGCGTGCGGACTGCGAACGACTGGTATCGGAAAGTATTGCTGCAAGGGAAAGAATTGACATCCTGGTGAGTAATCCGGCCAACGGCCATCGCTGTCCGTTTTTGGAGTTTGATCCCCAGGAGTTCGAGCGAAATATCAAAGGGACGCTCACCGCCGGTTTTCACATGGCGCAACTGGTCGCGCGGCATATGGCCGAACGTGGTGGTGGTGGAAAAATTGTCTTCATTTCCAGCGTGCACGCCGAGGTGCCATATCCCCCCTGCGTCTCCTATAATGCAGCCAAATCAGGTTTGAATCATATGATGTCGGCCATCGCCATCGAGTTATTTAATCACCGCATTAATGTCAATTGCATCAACCCGGGATGGATCGATACACCCGGAGAGCGGCGGAATTTCACAGAAGAACAGATTCAGCGAGAAGGGGAAAAATTGCCCTGGGGTCGCTTGGGAACACCGACCGATATTGGCAAGGCGGCTGCGTTTCTGGCTTCCGACGCTGCAGATTACATCACTGGCACGGCGCTTCGTGTTGACGGTGGATTCGTCTACAAGGATGCCGCGCCTCCCGCCTGAGGCAATCCAAAACCGATTTGAACGATGGGACGCTTCAGTTGCCGGGAAAAGTACTGGGGGCCGACGAAGCAGGATAGGGGGTTTGTCGTCCTGCGGCGCACCGTTTTGCAACGACCAGGACGACTGGTCTTACAACGCCGCGCGGACTGGGTCGATCACGGCGGCCCTCCGTCTTAACCTGGACTTTCAATTGGGATAGACTGGAAAAAAGAGCCGGAAATCATTTGCGAAACCGTTTTGGCCCCCTTGGAACGCCTTCTTTTTACTACAACCCGCAAAGGTAGCAGGCCGGATTCCTTGGAAAGTGGGCTAAACTTTTACTACGTCAGCCGGGCGATGACAGGAGTTGATTCCATCCAGGGTGATTTCCAATACAGAAATGCAAGATGAGCCAAATGGCGCGACTGGATCCTCATGAAAGATGAAACTCAGCGCGGGGAAACCGCTCCGGTGGACGATTCCAGTGGTTATCACTTTACCGCCGCGTTTTTGATTCTAGGCTTGACTGCACTGATCTACTCCAACACTTTGAACAGCCCGTTCGTGTTGGACGATTTGCCCGTGATCCAAACAAATCAGCACCTGCGGCTGTTATCGCCGGATTACCAGGCCCTTTACGATGCCGCGTTTCGTGGCCCACTTGCCAATCGGCCTCTGGGAAAATTGACCCTGGCTTTGAATCACTACGTACATCGTCAGTGGCTTCCCGGGTATCACCTTGTCAACCTTTTGATCCATTTTGTCAATGGAATGCTCGTCTACTTGTTGGCTTTGACGCTACTTCGTAAATCGCGTTTGTCAACGAGCGATATCGCCCCTGGTACGAGCGCTGGCTTGTCTGGAGATTTCAACCGGCGGGACCTGATACTTGCCATGATGGCAGCATTGATTTTCGTGATTCACCCCCTTCAAACCCAGGGCGTCAATTATGTTTTGCAGAGAATGGGTGGATTGGCGGCGCTTTTTTATCTGACCGCTTTTCTAAGCTACCTGTTCGGGCGAAATGCGTTGGGAATGAAACGCTGGTGCTGGTGGTTCGTTGCGATGACTGCTTGGATTGGTTCGGTCGGTTGCAAAGAAAACGCGGTGATTCTGCCGATTACCATCGCTTGTTGTGAGTGGATATTCATGTCGGGAGTTCGCAGGGGCCGCCTTGCCTTTTTGAGTGTGGCTGCGATCGTCCTGATGGTAGTTGCCCTGACGGGACTTGTTTCCCTGGGCCTTCCCAACCCGGTGCAGAGGATCGCGGGGGGTGACGGTTCTGGAGATTTTATGACGCAACTGTTGACACAGGCTCGCGGAGTTGTTTTCTATTTCAGCCTGTTGTTTTTACCCCTGCCCAGTCGGTTTAACGTGATGCATTGGCTTGCACCATCTCAAGGCAACTTGTTCGTTGTCAGTGTCTTGGCGGGACTATTGCTGTGTGGAATTTTATTGTGGAGTGTTGTTTTTGTGAGGCGCTATCGCCTGGTGGCGTTTGGAATTTTCTGGCTACTTCTCAATCTGGTCGTCAACTCCGGTCTTTGCAGCGACGACCAGATTTGGGAGCATCGCATGTATTTGCCGATGGCGGGTTTCGCTCTGTTGGTTGTGGGGCTTTTGAACAGTCTTCAATTCCGTCTGAAGACAGTCTACGTGGTGGGTTGGTTGCTGGTCATCCAGTTGGGAGTCCTGGCCTACCAACGCAACCATGCATGGGCCAGCCAGATGAGCCTGTGGTACGACGCGGCTGCCAAAAACGTACAGGTTCCGACGACGGTGTATAATCGCGGGCATGCCAACCAGAGGGCCGGAGATGCGTTGGACCGCTACATCGGAGCCGATGTGGAAGGCGTTGCTGTGACCGAATCGGGTACTGACTTGGACTACAAGGAAGTGCGCGCAACGCTTTACGATCGGGCGGCAGCAGACTATCACGAAACACTGAGACGTGATCCGGCGTATCTTCCGGCTTACAACAATCTTGGCAACCTGTTGGCCAAACGACGGAATTTTCAGGAGGCATTTGAACTCTTCGACCGGGCCATTGAGCAGGCGCCGGGCTCTCCGCTGTCCTACAATAATCGGGGCAATTTGCACGTCATGCGCAGGAATTTCGAGTTGGCTCGCGAGGATTACAACAAGGCGCTAGAGAAAAATGAGAATTATGCATTGGCCTATTTCAATCGCGCGAGGTTGGCCACCATGCAGGAAGATGAAGACGGAGCGATGGAAGACTACTCCCGGGCCGTCGAGATCGATCCCAAAATGTTTCAAGCTTATCTCAACCGGGGTAATCTCCATTTTCGAAAAGGGAAGTACCGCAGGGCGATGTTTGACTATGACCACGCAGTTAAATTACATCCCAACAGTCCCTTTTCTCTGTATCACCGGGCGGTGTGTTACAGGCAAATGGCCGCCTTCGGGTCCGCCATCGACGACTTGGTAAAAGCGATTCGTTTGCGGCCCCACTATGCAGAAGCTTACAATTTGCTTGGTTGGATCAGAGCGACTTGTTTCGACAGGCAATTCCGCGACGGAGATAGAGCGGTCACGGCCGCCAAGTTTGCCTGTAAAATCACGGAACAGACTGACTATCGTTACCTCGAAACCCTCGCCGCCGCTTATGCGGAAGCCGGCGATTTTGAAGAAGCGGAGCAGACGCAGCAGGAAGTGATCGAGCTTGCGCCGAGTGACGAATTGTCCGAGCTGATCGAACGCTTGCGAATGTATCAACAGAAGGCTGCGTATCGTGAAAAAATGTAGCTGAGCTGCATGTCCATTGTGCGTCAGGCGACCACCGCTTATAGATGTGATGGGCATGGTTGAAACGCCCGCTTCGGCCCCCCGATTTCAACTGCAGGCGACGAAATCTCTCGGTTCGATACGGTTTGACGCCGGATTGTCGACGACTGTGATCACGGCGGGAGACGTTGTGCGTGAATTCCCGACCACGTGTCCGTTTCGGTCAGGGGTGATTTGGCATCCTGGCTCTTGCACCAGAAAAAACCACCCGGCTGCAGTGCGTCACGCCTGGACCTGGCGGCCCCTGCGGTCAGCGGGGTCTCAGCTAGTTGAGACCGCCGGGGCGCGGTAAGATGGCACGTCAGACTCGGCAAGTGAACGTGGGCGTGCCACTTTTGACTCAGGTGGGGCCATTCCGCTTTTGCTGAGGTTCAAAACAGCACTTTGTGGTCTCGGAATTCAAGTTTGGCAACCGGCAACATTGAACTTCGCGGTGTTCGCGTCCACAACCTGCAAGGTGTCGATTTAGAATTGCCCCACCGGAAGATGATTGTCATCTGCGGGGTCAGTGGCAGCGGCAAGACAAGTCTCGCATTAGACACCCTCTACGCGGAGGGCCAACGCAGATACATCGAAAGTTTTTCCGCTTACACCCGCCAATTTCTGGAGCGCCTGGAAAAACCTGAGGCGGAGTCGATTGAGGGCATTCCACCGGCCATCGCGGTGGTGCGGCATCAGAAAACCTCGACACTGTCGAGTCGCTCGACAGTCGGCACCACGACGGAAGTCACCGAGTATCTGCGAATTCTTTTCGCCAGGCTGGGACACATCATCTGTACCAGGTGTGGGGCAAGCGTGCGTCAAGATACCGCGGAGTCGGTTTCAGAACAGATTCGAAGCTGGCAATCCTCGCAACGGATCATGCTTGCGTTTCCGATGGCGACGTTTGCAGGTGAACTGTTGGGAGAATTACAACAGCGACTGCGTGAGGAAGGTTTTCTGCGGGGAGTACTACAGGGAAAGACGTTTGATTTCGGATCGGAATTGGGCGAACGGTCGACTGCCCAGGTTCCCGAGTCGGCTGAACTGTTGGTGATTGTCGACCGGTTGACTTCCGAAGTCACGGACCAACGGTTGGTTGACTCTCTGGAAACTGCGTTTGAGCAGGGTGAGGGTCAGTGTGTTCTTTTCAGTGAACAGGCGACGGGCACCCAGGAAAAGGTGCAGGTGGATGGTAGCGATTGGTTCCTGCAGCGTTTTAGCGGACATCTCCGCTGTGACCGTTGCGAAATGGAGTACCCGGAACAGGAGCCGCGGCTGTTCAGTTTTAACAGCCCGCTGGGAGCCTGCGCCGCGTGTGAAGGATTCGGAAACATCAACGACATTGACATGGATCTCGTGGTACCCAATCCCAACAAGTCGTTGAGGGACGGAGCGATTGCGCCTTGGAATTCTCCCGCCTACAATCATGAGTTGCAGGAGTTGCTGGATCTTGCAGAGGACTTTGATTTGCCTGTCGACGTGCCGTTTCGAGAGTTGAAACAACGGCACCTGGATCTGATTGTTCAAGGTGTTCCCGAACGCGAGTTCGGAGGGTTGAACGGATTCGTGGCCTGGCTGGAAAAGAGAAAATACAAAATGCATCTGCGAGTCTTCCTCAGTCGCTGGAAAAGCTACCGGGTCTGTGAAACGTGCGCGGGTCAAAGATTGCGTGACGAGGCGCTGGCCACACGGCTGGGGGATCTGAACATCGCGGAGGTGTGCGAAGCCCGGATTGGAAAGGTGCGGTACTGGCTGGCGCACCTGGACTTGGATGCAAGGGAACAGCAGATCAGCCGGCATGTGATAGAGAGCATTGACCATCGCCTGCGGTATTTGGAAACAGTCGGGCTGGGATATCTCACTCTGAATCGTCCGATCCGTACGCTCAGCGGAGGAGAGGCTCAGCGAGTCGGTTTGACGTCCGCCTTGGGGTCCCAGTTGGTGAACATGCTCTACGTCCTGGACGAGCCGTCAGCCGGTCTGCATCCCAATGATGTGGAACGACTGGTGGATGCGGTTGCTGATCTCCGCCGACGTGACAACACGGTGGTCGTGGTGGAGCACGAAGAAAAATTCTTGCGAAGGGCCGATCAGATTGTAGAAATCGGTCCCGGCGCAGGGAACCAAGGTGGAGAAATTGTGTTTCAAGGAAAGCCGGAAGAAATTCTGCAGGACGAGTCCAGCCTGACAGGGGCTTACTTGACGGGGCGCCGCGGGGCTGCCGCTCCTTCGAAACGAAGGCGCGCTCAACGGGCCGGGCTGCGAATTCGCGGAGCACGTGGCAACAACTTGCGAGATGTTGACGTCGACTTTCCTCTGGGCGTTCTCTGTTTAGTGACGGGAGTGAGCGGTGCCGGCAAGAGTACCCTGGTACAGGACACGCTTTATCCGGCAATCAACCGTCGTTTACATCAGGAAGGACCCAAGCCGTTACCTTTCGACGACATCAGTGGCATTGGCCAGTTGGAAAGCATCATTCTGGTCGACCAGAGTCCCATCGGTCGTTCACCTCGCTCCAATCCCGTTACCTATGTGAAAGCGTTCGACGAGATTCGCACGCTGTTTGCCGATACGGTGGACGCCAGGGTACACAATTACAAAGCAGGACACTTCAGCTTCAACGTTGCCGGCGGGCGTTGTCAACACTGCGAAGGTGCCGGTTCGCTGCGCATCGATATGCAATTCATGCCGGATGTCTTCATGAAATGTAACGAATGTGGGGGGCGCAGGTACCGAAAAGAAATTCTGGAAGTCAACTACCGCAATCACAATATTGCGGACGTTCTTGGGATGACGGTGCGTGAGGCGTTTTCTTTTTTTCGAGGACAGAACCGCATTCAGGCGAAACTCAAATGTCTGTTGGAGGTAGGTTTGGACTATCTTCGTCTGGGACAGCCCGCTAACACGTTGTCCTCCGGGGAGGCCCAGCGACTGAAGCTGGCGTGCTATTTGGGAAAAACCAAGCGAGGGCGATCTCTATTTGTGCTCGACGAACCGACGACCGGCCTGCACTTTGCGGACGTTGTTAAATTGCTGGACGCTTTCGATGCCCTGGTCAACACAGGACATTCTTTGATTGTCGTTGAACACAATCTGCAACTCATGAAGTTCGCAGACCACATCATTGACTTGGGTCCGGGGGCTGGCGAAGCGGGTGGACGAGTGGTGGCCCAGGGAACGCCCGAACAAGTGGCTGCACATCCGGATTCGTTGACAGGCCGTGCATTATCAGAGGTGCTGGCAGCTTCTCGCCAACCACAAAATTCCTGAAGACAATCTTG
>PBTE01000175.1 GCA_002726515.1 Planctomycetaceae bacterium
TCAGTGGTCAGAGCGGGCGCTTCATAAGCGCTAGGTCACTGGTTCAAACCCAGTCGTCGCCACCAATCATTGTTCCAAAGGCCGCTTATCACCGATAAGCGCTGAGCGCGGCCATTTTTGTCGTTAGGCCCTCTAGCATAGGTCGCTTGTGTAGGCAAATTTGCGCGAGGCCCGGCTAACTCCCTCTACAACATCTCAATTTCCCGTCATGGCAAGCTGTTGCCTGCCGCCATCGTCGTCTTCCCGCTCAATCTTCTTTGGTATCGCCTGTATCGCCAAGCAAAAGCCCGTCTGTTTCCGCGAAGTTGTCGCATTGAGGAATGGCACATGGTTGGAAGCAAATCAACAATCATAGATAATGCTAAGAAAATCGTCGAGGCTCTAATCCGTAATAATGCGGTGGCCCCGAATAATCGCTTGAGTCGTCACGACGCTGTTGCCGCCACAGGATTAGACGAGGAAACATTCGATGTCTCGTACGGGTTTCTTAGACGAAGCATGTATGTTGAGGCTCCAATAAGTGAAAGCGGTATGTCAGCTACTCCAACGGGTATCTCCTGGTATGAAGCCGCGATCGCTCAACGGCACCCGACGTTGAGGCAAAAGATCGGATCCCAACCCGTCCTTTCCGTGATTTCGATAATTGTGATGGTATTGTTAGGCGTTGGCGGTACTTATTTTGGAGTAGCTTCCAATCAAAACTTCTGGCCGTTCGCATCGCATACCCCTACACTTGTTCAATCGCCTACTCGGGCACCGACTTTTTCTCCTACGTTCCCGCCCACAGCAGTCAAGCCTGGGCAACATCCGCCCCTATTTCTGGACACTGAATGTTCAACGTTGGATCAAGATGACCCAGGAATCGCGTTGAGAGTTGAAGGGTTTTCCATAGACAAGTTTGGTAATGCAATTGCCACTGTCACAATCATCGACGCCAGACAAGAACTTAGCTCCGTAAAACCCTATCACTTCGGCAGCTGGCAACTAGTTGACAACATAAACCACGAGGTACACGGGTATTGAACATTTCAAGGGAGTTCTGGCGAATTCGAATATTTTTCGCCCGGAAATAAAATGTCTGGACAAATTGAATTCAGAAACTCTATGTCAGATACTGCGGAAGCAGTTGCTCTCGTGTTCCCTCCGTTCTCACCATTAACCATTAATTTGAAAAGTGGGGACTGCGGTGGAGCGTCGGCGCCTGAATAAGCCCATAATGATTGTAGGCCGATATGACACATCAGAAAATTATCTCCGTCACTGGGTCTTAAGATGGAAACGTATTGCTGTCTCGCCGCGTGGATAACGGCCGAACGTGTTTGCCCGGTGGAACCATGGACCACTTCGATGTCAACATTTTGCTCCTCACTGTCGACATCCCCAACGTAACGCTGGCAAATATCCTTCGGAAGAAACAGCCTACTCGCCCATGACCCTGCGGAAAAACGCTAGGGCGTTGCCGCCGGTGATTTTTATGATGCCGGCGTCGGAATAGCCTCGGGTTATCAGCCCGCGGATGATGTTCTTCCCTTCCGCCGGGGATTCGACTCCACTGATCGCGCCCGAGCCTCTCGGCCCGATGCCGGAATCTGTCCCGATGGCCACGTGGTCGATGCCCAACAACTTCACCATGTAATCGTAGTGGTCCAGCAGGCGCTCGATGCTCAGTTCTGACCCCCAGCTACGAATCACCGATGGCTGCACGGTGACCCCGACGATACCGCCTTTTTGGGCGCAGGCTACCAGTTCCTCGTCCTTCTTCAGCCTTCCGGCAGCGTACTCGCCGCCGCCCTGTTGCTGGCCCACGGTGTATGACCCGTCGTGAGTGAAGGCAACGGGGGACTGGGAGAACTCGATGGCGTCCATGGCCGTTCGAAATGACGCGTGGGACAGGTCGACCACCATACCCACCTCGTTCATCCTCTTCACAACCTCTATCCCGAACAAGCTCAGCCCACCGTCGCTCCGCTCATGTTGGCCGTCCCCGATGGAGCTCCTGCGCCGGTAGGTCAGCCCCGCGACCCTGATGCCGGCGTTGTAGAGAACGTCCACCCGCTGCAACTCGTTGCCGATGGCCAGGTGCTCCGCCGTAGGCAAGAAACCTACTTTGCCATGCTGCTTTGCCGCCTCGATATCGCTGGCGTTGCTGACTTTGACAACCTCGTCGTGACGGCGGATGTCCGACAGCATCATGCCAATCTCTTCTATCAGGTCTTCAAACCGAATGAAGGACATCTCGTCGGTGTGCAGCATCCCCCGGTAGACACAGGCCGTCCCAACGGCGGTAAAACCTCCGTGACGCACCGCCTCGTAGCCCCACTCATAGCTGTCACCATGCAGGTACTCCAAGAGATGGTTGGGATTCTCCGGCTTCACCATCGGGTGCTGATGGAGGTCAATCATTGTCGTCTCCTCCACCAGCCCCTGAAATCTCCGCTCTTGATCCTGGTCGAGAGGGACAGCGATCGACTGGGGCTGGATAACCTGCTTTGCCATTGGAATCGAGTTCGCTACCATCTTAAATCCTCCTTTTATGGGGCCGGAAACCGACCTTGGGTCTTACCTCGCGGTAACCAGCATTCTGTCGATGAAAACATCCTAACCTAGGCGGAACCTGAGCCGCCACGCTCCTGAATTTTGTCGCTTCGCCGTTAGTCACCACACGTTTCCCGGTACACGCCCAACTCCCGGTGTTTCAGTATGGCGTTTATTCCCATGGAGTTGGCTTGGGAGCAGAATCGATCGAGGGTTATGCCGGTGTCGGTGTATTCGGCGGCGAACACGGGCTTCCCGGCGGCGATAAATGGCTGCAACTGATCGCACCAACCTTCAGCGAAACAATCTTCTGTCAGCGCCCAATCGAAGTGCGGCAGCAACTCCGCCACTTGGTCCGAGTCGTTCTTCAGGCCGATTGTTAGGCCGCGAGCATGGGCTTCTTTCGCCAGCCAGATGTTGTAGTTCAGTTGGTCATCATAGGTCAGATCAAAGCCGGTGTCGTTGGTATAGCCGTCGATGTTGTCGGGCTCTATTCCATCAAAGCCCTTAGCCTTACATTCATCCAACCGGGACCTCATCACCGGAGCCAAAAGGTCGATCTGGCGAATATCCAGCCACTTCTCACCAGACCAACCCTCATAGTCCTTGCCGATAACCGACGCAGGAAACTTCCCGGCATCAGGCCGCCACTCTTCCCAACTGCCCACGCTAACGTAGCAAATCACCTGACGCTGGCGAGCATGAAGCTCCGCGACAACTGATGCGTCATTCTCAAACAGATCGATATCATACATATCCACATCCAGCGATAAATCAACCGGCTCCTCCGCCAACTGCCACTGCCAGGTGATGCGCAACGATGGATCACCAGCTAAGGAGTTTGTTGCGGCACTTATCGATGTAGGTAAAGTGTTCACAGCTCCGGTATCACCCTGTCCGCATGCGACCGATAACAAAGCGATGAGTATTGCGGCTCCGAATCGCCCGTAGAAACGCTGATACATCCGGATAACCCATTCTTTATTCGTGCTCATTGCCTCTATAATCTGCGGCATCGACCCAGTATACTCAAAAATCCTTTTATGGCTGAAGAAAAAAGTAAGAAGAGAAGTTTGACTTCACCGCCGAGGGTGAGGCCATGGGCTACATCTCCCTGGCCCAGGCCAGGCTGCTGGCTATGCAGACAGCTAGGGAGACCCCAGGCAATTATGGACGCCGGTTTGTCGACACGCCCATGGCTCTTACTGTAGACGAGTCCGGGGAGGATGAGGATTACTACACCGTTATCCTGTCCTTCAAGCCCGAAGCCGGGTTCACTGGAACTCCGGGCCGAGAGCAATTCTTCGTTTCCAAGGAAGGAGAGGTTGCTCTTCGCCAAGTTCTCGGTCCGCCCCGTCCCAAGGGCAGGCGGCGCGTCTCCATCACCATAGCCGGGATTGTCTTGGGTATCGCCGGGACCGTGTTGATCGGGACAATGATATTCGATACCGGGCCAGGCCCCTTCGGCACTACCCGTCCTGTGACACAGACCCCAGCGCCTACATTCACCGCAGTACCTAATGCCACCTCGACGCCGGATTCAACTTCGGTTCCTACTTCCACTGAGATTCCAGTGATGGTATCTCCAGCGATTCAAGCAGCAGTTCCGACTTCAAACATCCCGTCTCTCCCATCTGATATCCCTTTGGCAACTCCTGCAACCTTGCTTACAGCACCCAACTTCGAGTTCACCCTCTACCAAGGGGAAGACGTACTTGGGGCTAGCACTCTACAACTTTCCGAACTGCTGGGAAACCCTATTGTGCTCAACTTCTGGGGAGGACTATCGCCACCATCGCATACCGAGATGCCAATTCTGGAAGAGTTTTATGAAGAAAACGAAGATCAGGTATATTTGCTGGGCATAGACTTGGGGCAGTTCACCGGACTGGGCGATAGGAATAGCGCCCAAGCACTCATTCAGGAGCTGAACTTAACTTACCCTGCTGGTTTCACCGATGATTCTAGTGTCCTTCGCGATTACAACATATTGGGAATGCCTACAACGGTATTCATCAACTCCCAGGGCGAAATTTTCCGTCACTGGGGAGGGGCTTTGAATCGGGATGTGTTAACGAAAGTAACCAACGAGATGATGCAATCAGTGGCTTCAACACGTACTCCGACTGAACTACCAACATTTACGCCCGTTCCTACATACACCCCGCCTCCGCCGCCTACATCCACGCCAATGTCCACTCCAGTGCCAACCGCAACGCCGAGCCCAACGCTGACGCCACCTCCGCCCACTGGCCTTACTTACTTATTAACCAGCAAACCATCGAACTGGCAGGAGGCTGAAGATGAGGCTGTTGCTCTCGGAGGACACCTGGTTACGATTAACGACGCGGCAGAACAGCATCTATTGATTGATCGTTTTCTGTCCGGGCGCAACTACCGTTCGATCTATTGGATCGGACTAACCGACAGAGATTCAGAAGGAAATTTCACATGGGTAAGCGGCGAGCCTGTCACCTACACGTTTTGGAACGCCGATGAACCAAATAACCAAGACGGCAATGAAGACTACGTGGTCATAAATTGGCACTTCTGGAAGCTGTTGCCGGACTCCGATAAAGGCGACTGGAACGATGTGCCCCTGGAGGGCAATACAGGGAATCATATCGGAATCGTAGAGATACCCTGACCACTAGGGCGATTCGAGGGACTCCTTCAACGCCGCCTGCGCCGCGGCCAGCCGCGCCACCGGCACGCGGTAAGGGGAGCAGCTTACGTAGTTCAGGCCGACACGGTGGCAGAAGGCTATGCTGGCTGGGTCTCCGCCGTGTTCTCCGCAGATACCCATCTCCAGATCTGGGTTGGTTTTGCGACCGTTTTCCACCGCCATGGCTACCAGCGCGCCGACGCCGTCTTGATCGATGGTCGTGAACGGGTCGGCGGGCAGGATTCCTTCTTCCACGTAGAAGCGGAGGAATTTTCCCTCTGCATCGTCCCGGCTGAAACCAAAAGCCATCTGGGTCAGGTCGTTGGTCCCGAAGCTGAAGAAGTCCGACTCCCCGGCAATCTCCCCGGCGACGATCGCGCCCCTAGGTGTTTCAATCATGGTCCCAAACTTGTAGGGCACGGACACGCTCATCTCCTGTTGCACCCGTCCGGCCACGCCGGTTAGAGCTACCCGCAACCGCCTCATCTCCTCCAAAGTGGTTGTTAGGGGAACCATAATCTCCGGATGAACCTGGACTCCGTCTTTGGTGAGCTGCCCACTGGCGGTGATTATCGCCTCGACCTGCATCTCGTAGATGGCCGGATAGGTCAGACCCAACCGGCAACCCCGGTGCCCCAGCATGGGGTTGGCCTCCCGCAGAGACTCGACCAGAATCAGGAATATTTCTCTTTCTTTTATCTCCGCTCTGGGAGCGCCGTTGACGCGAAGTTCGGCCAACTCAGCCAGCAGCGCATCATGGGGTGGCAAGAACTCGTGCAATGGGGCGTCCAACAACCGGATGATTACGGAACGGCCCGCCATGACTCTGAGAATCTGGGTAAAGTCATCGGTCTGGAGTTGGCGGACCTCGTCCAGTGCCTGGACGAACTCCGCCACGTCGGCGGGCATGTCAGCCGCATCCGGTCCTGAGTCAGGGTTGGCCAGACGCCACTGCTGGGCGGATTCGGCGTTAAGCAGCATCCGGCGCACGGCAGGCAGGCGTTGCGGGTCCAGAAACATATGCTCGGTGCGGCAAAGACCGATGCCCTCGGCACCCAAGGCGTTGGCTTGGCTGGCGTCGGTAGGGGTGTCGGCGTTGGCCCAGACTCCCAACCGCCGGGTTTCATCGGCCCAAGACAGCAGGTCGGTGACCTCGGTCAGTTTATCCAGGGTAGGCCGCACCGTCTCCAGATAACCCAGGTAGACGTTGCCGGTAGTGCCGTCCATGCTGACTTCCGCACCTTCCTCGATGGTCTGACCGTTGGCCACCATAAGCCCGCGCTCCGGGTCGACCTGCAAGGCTTCGCAGCCCACGATGCAGGGCTTACCCATCCCACGAGTCACCACGGCGGCGTGGCTGGTGGCGCCGCCCCGGCTGGTGACGATCCCGACGGCGACGGCGATGCCATGGATGTCGTCAGGCTTGGTTTCCGGGCGCACCAATATGACGGGATCGCCTGCCCCGGCGGCCTCAACAGCCTTGGTAGCATCGAAGTACAGCTTACCGGTGGCAGCCCCCGGTGATGCGCCGGAGCCCCGGGCTATCAGCGCCGACTTAACTTGGTTCGACTCAACGTCCGCATTGAACTGGGGAACCATCAGTTGCCCCACGTCTTCCGGGTTCACCTGTAACAACGCCTCTTCCCGGCTGATTGCGCCTTCCGCCACCATGTCCACCGCAATCTTCACCGCTGCCGGGGGCGTGCGCTTGGCGTTGCGGGTCTGGAGGATGAACAACCGGCCGTTCTCGATGGTGAATTCGATGTCCTGGGCGTCGTGGTAGTGGGTCTCTAACCGGGCGGCCAGGTCCATCAACTGTCCCGATGCTTCCGGCATGACGTCCGCCAACGCAGCGATGGGCTGGGGGGTCCGCACCCCGGCTACGACGTCTTCGCCTTGGGCATTGGGCAGGAATTCACCGTAGATCTTGCGCTCGCCGGTAGCCGGGTTCCGGGTAAAGAGCACGCCGGTCCCGCTGGTGGGACCAAGGTTCCCGAAGACCATGGACATGATGGTAACCGCAGTGCCCATATCGTGGTCAATACCGTTATGGTTGCGATAGAAGATGGCCCGAGAATTGTTCCAACTACGAAATACCGCTTCGGTGGCATGGATAAGTTGGTCCCAAGGGTCGGTGGGAATGTCGGTTCCGGCAGCTTGCCTGATCGCGCTCTTGTAGTCGGCAATCACGTTGTGGAGAGTATCGGGAGAAAGTTGGTGGTCTTCGGTTACACCGGCGCGGTTTTTGTGGAGGGTTAGAATCTCCTCGAAAACACCCGGATCCACCTCCATGACCACATCGGCGTATATCTGTAGAAAGCGACGGTGGGCGTCCAAGGCCGTTCGCAGATCGCCCATCTCCTCAGCAAGGCCTTGGGCGATGGCATCGTTGATCCCCAGATTGAGGATCGTATCCATCATTCCCGGCATGGAGGCCCGGGCACCGGAACGCACGGAGACCAGCAGAGGACGTTCCAACGAGCCGAACTTTCGGCCCATCGCCTCTTCCACCTGTCCAACGCTGCTTCGGATGTTCTCCTCAAGGCCATCGGGCAGCCGGTTATCCAGCTTGAAGTATTCCAGGCAGGTTTCGGTGGATATCACAAAGCCGGGAGGGACGGGAAGCCCCAACCGGAACATCTCGCACAGATTGCTCCCCTTTCCGCCCAGAAGCGCGATCATGGAAGCGTCGCCTTCGCTGAATGCGTACACCGGCTTCTTGAGCCCCGGTCTTCCAGTGACCATCTACTATCTCCTTGCCGATTGTTCCCTGCGGGTCTGGGAGGAGCGGTGCTGCGACGGTTAGATGATTCAGGGATCAGGGTTAGATTATAGCCCACTAACGCGGCTAAGGAGTTGGCTACATCGGTTGGAACAGGACTCTAGTGGCGGCTTGAACGATACGCAACCATAGCTTTTCTCAGCAGGGCGATGGCCAATACGACCACTCCGATAATCGACGATGTGGCGAGGCGGCCGGTGGGGGTTGTAAAGAGGTAATAAGCCACATGGGTGGAAAGATGGATCGTCATTCCGGAAGAAGCCACGACGGCGTCGGAGAGAAGTCCCTCTAATTCCGCTGTGCTGCCAGCGGCCACCAATACAAGAAAAATGACCACCCAAATCACGCCATACCCTATCGCCGTTTTCACCTGCTCATGTTATTGGTGGACACGCTCCAAGGTCAACGACTCGGATCACTCGCATCGGCGAGCGGTCTATCAACCGGGTGTACTAGGCGGTGAAAAAGGAAGTATCATGGTCCGAAGTTTGAGCAAATCGAATCGACGGAGAACACTCGATGAGAATCGGCGTCATATCGGACACCCATAACCCCAGTGTTGGGGTAGAACCGCCCCCGGAGGTGAAGGCTGCGTTCCAGGGTGTAGAGGTAATCATCCATGCGGGAGATATATACGTGCCAGCATGCCTCGACTGGCTTGAGGAGATAGCGCCGGTGTACGCCGTTGAATTGGGGGCCTCGGCTCAGTTCAGTGAAGATGCTAGAGTCGTCGACAAGAAGCGAGTTCTAGAACTGGAAGGTCACAAGATAGGGCTGACCCACGATCTGATGGTGCCGGGGATGGCTCAAGAGATTACCGAGAACAGCCCTCTGTCCAAACATTTCCGGCCAGACGCCAGCTTGTCTGATGCTCTTGAGACGGTGTTTGATGCTGCTGTCGACGTTGTCATATTCGGCCACACCCACTACGCCGTGGTTGAGGAATTCCAAAACATTCTCATGGTGAATCCCGGTAGTCCAGCCCTGCCGAAGCAACTGCGCCGCCTGGGACAGGTCGCTATCATGGAACTGGAGCCGGGCCGGAAGAGCGCGCAGATACTGGACCTTTCCAGTTTCAGCTAGGTTCGTGTGCCGACGACGGCAGGAACCTGTGTAGCACTTCTGGATTCCGGCGCAGGCCGGAATGACGAGATGCACCGCCAAAGTCCCTCCGTCATTCCCGTGCGGATGGGAATCCAGTTTGCTTGGTGGAAGGACCATGCCTTTTGGAAGCGTGGCATCTCTGGATTCCGGCCTGCGCCGGAATGACGGGGTTTGGCATTATCTCTCTCGTTACTCCGGCGCAGGCGGCAGGCCAGTAGGCTTGGTTCAAGAGGCGTGGCATTTGGAAGCGGGACGACGCTGGATTCCGGCGCAGACCGGAATCACGGGGGTGGTGTTAGTAGATGGCCTGTTCCTCAACTAGACGGTTCGTCTCATCCACGGAAAGGCCCAACAACTCTTGATAGACATACTCATTGTGCTGGCCCAAGACCGGAGCTTCGGTAAGATTCGGCCCGTCCCCGCCATCGAACCGCCAAGGGAGACCGGGCAAGTCTCTCAGTTCATCATCCCTCATCTGAAGCGGTTTTAGGTACCCTGAATCCCTCAACTGGGGTTCATTGAACACTCGGGTAATATCCAGGGACGGACCTGAGGGCACTCCAGCTTCCTGCAAGAGTCTCGTCGCTTCGTAATCTTCGTATAGGATCGTCCACTTAGAAATGGCGGCGTCGAGTTCATCTTGATGCTTCCGCCGCCCGTCCAGGCCGGCGAACCTTGAGTCTGATCCGAGGTCCGGTCTTTGAATCAGATGGCAAAGAGCGTTCCACTCTTCATCGTTGGTAACCGCGATGGCGACCCAGCGGTCGGGCCCGGCGCAGTGATAAACACCGTGGGGAGCGTAAAATGCGTCACGATTCCCCATAAGCTCGGGCACTCTGTCGTTCATCTGGTAGTCCAGAATCGCCCCCGGGAGCGCGGCGCTTAGGGCTTCAGCCATGGAGAAATCCACATACTGCCCCTGACCTGTGAGAGCCCGGTTGTTGAGCGCAGCGGCGGTAACCATCGCCAACTCCATACCAACCCAAGGGTCAGCCCAAAGACCGCCGGCCACGGGCTCTCCCTGCGGATTGCCGGAGATGGAGTTCCAACCGGTGTAGTGCTGTAGCAGGCTACCGTAGGCCACGTAGTCCTTGTCCGGTCCGGTATGGCCAGTCCCAGACGACGACACCATGATTATGTCCGGTCGTTGGGCACGGACCACTTCGTAGCTCAACCCAAGCCGTTCTATGACGCCAACAGCGAAGTTCTCAATCACCACGTCGGAGATTGCCAGCAACTGCTTAACCAACTCCAAGCCCTGCGGGTCGGATATGTTGAGGGAGCAGTAAGATTTGGACTGGTTGTAAGCCTGAAAAGGCGGACTCCCGGTGGAGGGGTCGGGGCGCCGTGCGCTGCCGACCTTGATGACCTCGGCCCCCATTCCGGCCAAGAAGCGGGTCGAAGTGGGCCCGGCGATGATCCAACTAAGGTCTACTACCCGGATGCCGTGGAGGGGAAGGTCATTCATGGTCATGCCAGGTTCTCCAGAATCGATCGGTTGTGCTCTCCCAACAAGGGAGCGGGCCGCGCCGCAAGCGGCAGTTGGGCATGGGAGAACCTGTAGGCGGCTCCGGGATACTTGAGGGTTCCGGCTTCCGAGTGACTCAGCTCAACGAAGAATTCACGCTGGGCCAGATGCTCGTCTTTCAGTAGGTCCAGAACGGTGTTGACCGCAAAGCAGGGGATACGCTGCTCCTGCCCCCACCGGGCAATCTCATGCTTGGAATAGTTGCTGCTCCATTCGCTCAGCAGTTTCCACAGGGATGGAGAGTTCCTCTGCCGAGCATCCCGGGTAGTATACCGGTCGTCGGTTGCCCACTCCGGATCGCCCATGATGCCCAGCCATCGCTCCCATTGAACATCCTCTCTGGGTGAGACGGCCACGTAGCCATCCTTGCATGGCAGTATTCCGCCGATCGCGCCAACATTGCCGGCGCTGGCCGCTTCCTGCACCTTGGCCAAGTCCCTGGGTGGCGCCGGCCTACCATACGCGGAACTGGCCAGACCGCTGATATGCTGGTTGACCATCGCCTCGAAGGACGATATATCTATCCGGCTACCTTTTCCGGTCATCCGCTTCCGGTACAAGGCCATCAGCGTCGCAGTGGCAGCGGCCATGCCGCCTACCAACTCCGCTTGGTGCCCACCCGCGCGTATAGGCGGGTTGCTATCGGGATCCTCAACCGCTCCCAACAAGCCCTGGGCATGGCCGCTCATATGATGGATGACCAGGTCGGTAGCCTTGAAGTCCTTGTAGGGACCCCGGTTGCCAAAAGGGGTGATTGACGTAAATATCAGTCTGGGATTGATGCTTCTGAGAGTTTCGTAACCCAGACCATTGGCTTCCAAAGTATCCGGCGGTGGGTTTTCTATGATTATATCTGCGCCCGCCACCAGGGTCTTGAGAGCCTTCGCCCCGTCAGTCGAAGCGAGGTCCAAACTAACACCGTATTTATTGACGTTCAGGGCTAGGAACAGACCGCTCTTTTCGGGGTGAGGAGTATCTCCGGGGAAGGGTCCGATGCGCCGCGCCTCGTCGCCTTCCGGGGGTTCCACCTTGATAACTTCCGCGCCCATGTGGGCCAGAATCTTTGCGCAATACGGAGCGGAGATTCCTTGTCCAACATCAAGCACCCGTACTCCAGGCAACAATCCCGCTACCATCACCAACCCTTTTGCCGAAAATAAGCGCGACAACCAACTACGGGGCCGTCCGATAGCAGGAATTGTACTTCTATCCGGATAAATGCGAAATGACGATATGCCCGAATGGGCCTATCTAGTTGCTTCCTACCCGTGGGGACGCACCGCTCGATGCTGGCCTAGTGATTGTTCCCATTCGTTGACGCAGCGGGGAACGTGATACTTACTTCGCACCCTCCGTTTCGGCCCATGGCTATCTTGCCACCGAGTTGGCCGGTGAGGGCGTTCACAATTGTTAGTCCCAGCGAAGAAGGGTGGTTGAAGTCAATATCTTTGGACATTCCCACACCGTTGTCCTTGAACACCATGGTGTATTGATTATCAACCTCACGGAAGCTCACAACTATATCTCCCGCCCGGTCTCCAGGGAAAGCGTGTTTCAAAGAATTTGCCACCAATTCATTGACGATAACACCGCACGGAATAGCGGTATCGACCCCCAACAAGATGTTCTCCACATCAATCTCTAGATTGATGTCCCTTGAGCCGAGGCCGTAGGAGTTAATCAGGTTCGCAGCCAACGATTCGATGTATTCGCCGAAGTCGATTCTCGCCAAGTCCTCAGATTGGTAGAGTTTTTCGTGCACCATGGCCATCGCCCCGATGCGGTCTTGGCCGGTACGAAACGCACGCAACACCTGGGGGTCTAGAATGTCCCGGCTTTGCAGATTGAGCAGACTGGAGATAATCTGTAGGTTGTTCTTGACCCGGTGATTAATCTCCTGAAGCAACACCTCTTTTTCATTCAGCGACTTTTTTTGCTCAGCATACAGGCGAGCGTTTTCCAGAGCTGGAGCAACGAGCGCGGCGATTCGTTCCGCGATCTCCACTACCTCAGCGGTATAGGTGTCGACCACCGTAGAATGCATCTGTATGGTGCCAATTGTTGAACCCGCTGATATTAGGGGCACAGATAAACAAGAGCGGCTCCCGACCCGGTATGCCCCAATCAAAGAGGAACGATTGCCGGTCAATTCCGCCTCGGATGAAGGATGGCAAACCTGACTTGCTCCCTCAAGAAACGCGGCTCCCGAGAAAGAACCCGATATAGGGAAAGCATACCCTTCCCCTCTACCAGGTATGCGCACCCCCCAGACAAAAGAGCAAATGAAGTTGCCCCGCCCAACGTCGGCCAAGTTTACGCTGATTCGGTCGAAGGGCACCAGCTTCCGCATCTCCCGGTATACGCCTTCATACACATCTGAAATATCGAGCGACGAACCGATGATTCGTCCAATCTCAGCCATCACCGAGTTTTCCTCGGCCAACCGCTGGTGTTCAAGGTAAAGTTGGGAATTTGCGATGGCGCCGGAGATCTGGCTACCTATTCCGATAGCTAGGTCGGCTTGGTATTGGTTGTAAACCCGCGGAGTTTTAGATCCAAGCCGAAGAAGCCCTATGACTTTGGCGCGATGAATCAGCGGTACAGTCATAAACGAACGAAGGCCGGCGTTATAAGCGTTTGTCAGATATGGAAACTGGTTAATCAGATCAGCTGCGTCATCCGCCTCTAGGAAGACTGGCAATTTTGTACGAATAACTTGACCAGACAAAGCTCCATCCAAAGGAACCCGTTGCCCAGCATCCCTACCGGTAACGTCTATCCCCTGCTTCCAGGCCGTTGAGGCCGTACCATCTTCTTCATCTACTAAGGCTATAACGAACCGGTCAAAGGGAATCAGCTTACGTACCTCATCACCAAGTTGGCCATACACGTCATTGACATCCAAAGACGAGTTGATGATTCGGCCTAATTCGGCTATAACCGAATTTTCCTCCGCCAACCGTTGGTGTTCAACGTATAGCTGCGAGTTGGCGATGGCCCCGGCGATCTGGTTACCGATCCGTTCCGCCAATTCCAAATGGAATTGAGTATAGAAATCCGGACTCTTGGAAACTATCCGCAGAACCCCTATAACAACGTCGCGGTCAATCAATGGGACAACCATGAACGAGCGTAATCCAACATCATAAGCGGGCGCCAATTGAGGGTATTCCCGTTCCAGCTGCGCCTTATTTTCCGGCGTCAGCAATCTTGAAGATCCCATGTCGACGACTTCACCGGCGAGACCTCCGGACATCGAAACCTTGTTCCCCACAAGCCGCCCTGGCACTTCAACGCCTATCACCCAGGTAGGTGAAGTATCGCCGGTCTCACGATCAACCAACGCCATGGTGAGCCGGTCGAAGGGGATGATGGCTCGTATCGCGGAACCAAGCCGCTCATGAACTTCGTTTACGTCGGCCGAGGAGTTGATGATTCGTCCAATCTCAGCCATCACGGAGTTCTCTTCGGCCAATCTTTTATGTTCAAAATATAGCTGAGAATTGGCTATGGCTCCGGCTATCTGGTTGGCTATCCGTTCAGCCAGTTCCAGATACCGGTGGTTGTATATCCCCAGTTCATTTGACCGGATCTGGAGAACCCCGATAACAACGTCCCGATCTATCAGGGGCACGGCCAAGAATGTTCGCAAACCGGCGATGAACGCGGGCATCAATAACGGGTAACGCTGTTCGACATCATCAACGGTTTTCAATTCCAACGAGACGGATGACCGAGTCTGGACAACTTCACCAGCCAAAGCCCCTAACAGCGGGACTTCGCTGCCAGCTAACCGGCCGGGGACCTGGGTGCCAAATAACCACATCGGCGTAGTTGTCTGCGTCTCATTATTGATCAAGCTTATGCTGAGATGGTCAAAGGGGATGAGCCTGCTGATGTCCTCTCCAAGATGTTCGTATACTTCGTTGATATCCAAGGACGCGCTGACCGTCCGTCCAATCTCGGCCATGGCCGCCGTTTCCTCGGCATGCCGGTGAGCCTCAGCATCCAACCGGGCGTTTTCTATCGCCGGCGCTATCCGGTCCGCATACCGTTCGATGATGGCCATCTCATTGGGCCCGTATGCCCGGCTCTTCCTGCATTGGAGATGGAGAGTGTTCATGATCTGACCTTCAGACCGCAATGGGACCGAGATGCTCGAACGGAACATCTTCTTGATGTGGCTTCGGTCGGAGGTAATCTGATCAAGATCGGTGATGGTCTCTTCGAGTAAGGTGTGACCCGAATCAAGGATAAATTGGATTACGCTTCCCTCGATCGGCAAGGTCATACCAACATGGCGCTCAGGCATCTCCATTCCGCCGATGTAGATCGGCGAGTATGATTGGGCTTCTCTGTCGATCCGGATTATGGTTATTCTGTCGACGTCCATCAGCCTCTTAATATCGCCTGAAAACTTCTCATACAGCTGATCTGCGTCCGCCGTTGAAGTCATGATGTCAGCGATGCGGTCGCCGACCGCCAACTCAGAGGCGCTATCTTCCAAGCTTTCGTACATCTGGGCGTTGGCGATGGCGCCGGCAATCTGGCTGGCTATCCGCTCGGCCAATTCCAGGTGCCGTTGGGAGTAGGCTCCAAGCTCCATCGATCGCAGTTGAAGGACCGCAATCACCTCGTCCCGGTATATCAACGGGGCCGACATGAAGGATCTCAGTCCTACCTCCAAACTAGGCAGTAAACCCGGATACCGTTCGCCCAGGTCCGAGTCTAAGCCGCCTTCCAGCAAGCTGGGCAATCTGGTGCGGGCGACCTGTCCGGCAACACTCCCCGCAAGGGGAACGGGAGAACGGGAGTGCCGGCCGGGAACGTCGATGCCAATGATCCATGTTGGGGTAGAGTTAACCGAATCTTTGTTGATGATCGTCAGAACCAAACGATCGAAGGGTATGAGCTTCCTTATCTGCTCACCAAGATGTTCATATACATCGTTGATGTCCAGCGACGAATTGATGACCTTGCCAATCTCGACCATCACCGAATTCTCTTCATCAAATCGGTGTTGCTTTTCCTCCGCCGCCCTCTGGTCGGTGATGTCCCGAACGTTGGCGATGGCGAAATCATCGTCCAGCTTGCTGAATCTGACATGAACCGGGAAAGTCGTGCCGTCCTTTCGCTTGTTCGTCCCGTAAATTTCAAGCACCTGTCCTACCGGAGTGTTGTCGTACATGTCCCTTACTTGCTGTTTCAGAGGCGGCTCTACCTCCAAGTCAAAGATTGCCATAGTAAGAAATTCTTCCGACGAATAGCCATAATGTTCACACGCAAGGGCGTTTACCTCCGTGAACCGGAAGTTATCGATACGGCTGATAAAAATCATGTCCGGAGATTCATTCACCAGAGTCCGATATTTATTCTCGCTGGCTCGTGCCGCCTCCTCGGCCTTTCCCCGCTCCGCGAAGAGTTGGGAGTTCGCAATGGCCCCGGCGATTTGGTTACCGATACGGGCTGCGATGTCCAGATGCCGGTGGGTGTAGATAACATTTTTCCCGGATACTAGGTGGTAGATTCCTATCAGTTCCTCTTGGAATAGCAAGGGTACTGCGATGAAACAATCGCTGCCTGGGATAACATGCGGTTTCACTCCAGGGAATCGCTCAAGGATGTCCTCATCTTCCTTCCGAGTGATTAAGACTGGAGATTTTGTGCGCACTACTTCCCCTCCAATCGTACCCTCAAGGGGAACCACGGCTCCGTATTGCCGGCCGGGAACATCAGTCCCAGTAACATATGTTATGGACATTGCTTGGGCATCGGCATCATATAGACTCAAGCTCATCCGATCGAATTGAATCAGCCGCTGTGTCTCCTCACCGAGGCGATCGTATACCGCATCGATATCCAAAGATGAGCTGATGATTCTTCCGATGGAAGCCATCACGGAATTCTCTTCCGCCAGGCGCTTGCGGTCCGCATAAAGTTGAGCGTTTGCGATGGCCCCGGCCATCTGGTGGGCGACTCTGCCCGCCAGGTTAAGGTCGTCTTGAGTGAATGCCATCTCGGTTCTGGAAGTTAAGAAAAGGGCGCCGATGGATTCGTCACGGTTGAGCAGCGGCACCACCAACCAAGCGCAAGACCCACCGCGAACTGAGGAGCCAAGGCACGGATATTCTGACTCGACTACATCGCAAGCCATTCCCTGAACAATCATCCCGGAACGGCTGACTGCCACTCGTCCGGTAAAGGATCCTTCCAAAGCAGTAGTTTCGGGTACCCCGTTGGAGGGTCCGGACAACCCCGTGCTGAACGCTACCTCGTCCCATTTCCGGGTCCGGTCGATCACGGTGATATCCAACTGGTCGAAGTGGATCAACCTCTTAATCTCACTGCCCAAAAGCTCGTATATCTCGTTGATGTCAAGAGACGAGCCGATAATCCGTCCTATTTCGGCCATCACCGAGTTAACCTCAGCCAACCGGCGTTGCGCTTCTTCAGCCTGCTTCCGTTGCGCATATAGCTGGAAATTGGCAATCGCGCCTGTTATCTGATTTCCAGCCCGTTCCGCCAGTTCCTTATGCCGCTGGGTATACCGGTTCGCTTCGTTCGACGCTAACTGTAAGACCCCAATCACTTCGTCTCGGTAAATCAAGGGCGTGGCGATGAACGACCTCATGCCAGCTTCGAAATGGTGGATCAAACCAGGGAATCTCCGACCCAAATCCTTTTCGTCTTTTACGTCCACAATCAGAGGAGAACGGTCGCTAATCACCTGGAGAGACAGCGTTCCTGCGAGGGGAGTCTCATCCCCCGGACGCCGCCCGGACACATCGGCCCCGGTCACCCATGTTGGGATAACAGTTCTTTTTTGCGGGTCGACGAGGCTTAACACCGATTGGTCAAAGGGAATCAACTCCCGCATCACTTCGCCAACGCGATGGTAGACCTCATCGAGATTCAAAGATGAGCCAATGACCCGTCCAATCTCAGACATCACCGCGCTTTCATCTGCTAGCCGGGAACGTTCAGCATACAACTGAGAGTTAGCTACGGCCCCGGCGATCTGATTGCCGATGCGTTCGGCTAGTTCGGAATCCCGCTGGGAATACGCCACAAGTTTTTTAGACTGTAATTGCAAGACCCCCACTAAATCGTCACGGAAGAACAGGGGCACGCCAAGAAAAGATCTCATACCCACGAAGAACGAGGGCAATTGACGGGGAATTTTGGCAAGCAGGTTCTCCTCTGTATCCACCGACAGCACAACGGGAGAACCCGCCAGGACTACCTCATTAACAAAAGCGCCAGCAAGTGGGACTATATCCCCGGGCACTCTGCCCGGAACATCCTGACCGTATACCCAGGTCAAATAGGAGACACCTTTCTCTTGATCGATGAGGCTCAAGGACATGTGATCGAATGGGAGAAGTTTCCGTGCCTGCTCACCTAGGCTAGCGTACACGTCGTTGATATCAAGGGAGGATGTAACAACCCGCCCAATCTCAGCCAACACTTCGGTTTCTCTTGCCCACCGCCGCTCCGCTTCTTCAGCTTGCGTCCGCTGGCTGATATCAGTGATAAAGGCCATGGCAACGGTGCCGGACTCCGTTGGCACAAAGCTAAGCCCTATCTCTAAAGGGACTAGGCTCCCATCTTTCCGCAATCCTTGCAATTCACGGCCGACGTTCATAGACCGCGTTTTCGGATCGGCAAAGTAGGATTCCCGATGACTGGCATGGCTGGCCTGGAAACCTTGGGGAAGTAACATATCCACCGATCGCCCCAAGAGCTCCTCACGGCCATAGCCGAAAATCTCCAGGGCGGCATCGTTTACCTGCACCATCTCGCCGGACTCGTTCGTTGCAATGATTCCTTGGGGAGCCGCCTCCCACAAAGCTCTGATTCTCGCCTCACTCTGCCGAAGTTCACTTTCGATCTGTAGGCTTTCCTCATAGAGTTGAGCATTCTTGACCGCCGGGGCGATCTGGGTGGCTAGCCGTTTCACGATGGCCTGCTCTCGGGAATCGTATGTTCCCGCACGCTTGCTCCGCAGGTTCAACACCCCGATGGCATGACCATTGGAATTTAGTGGCGTGGTGATTCCGGCTCTCAGTTCTCTATCGGGTAGCTCGCCATTTATACGGAAGTGGGGTTCGTCGTCTGTATCGGTCCAGACGTGGGTTTTTCCCGTCTCTACTACTTCCTTTGTGCGTGTATTCCTCAGTGGTACAACTTCACCGGGAGCGTGCCGAGGCAACCGCCGGCCATAGGCGTACTTGAACTCCATTGTTCCTGCTTCCTGGTCGACCGTAATAATTGTGATACGGTCGCTGTCCACGAGTTTGTTTAGCTCAGCACAGAAACGATGGTATACATCGTTGATGTCAAGTGTAGAAGTGACGATTCGTGCCACCTCGTCCACCACCGCTGCTACCTCTATTTCTTCTGCACCTTCCCCCAACGTCCGGTAGGCCCACGCTAATTCCCCGTCCCGGCGCAACCGGCGGTGAACAAGTATGGACAGGGATCCGGATATCAAAATCACCAACGCGTAACGGAACCAGAGGATGACCGGGGTTACCGCCGGCTGCATATAGTGGTCAACCAAACTCACTATGACGATGCCAACGCAGGCTAGAGAAGTGAACACTAGGGTGGCTAATAGGAGACTTTGCAGATGCGCGCCCGAGTTGGAAGACATACCACGATACCGGTTAGGCACGGGGAAGCCGAACTGAATCGTCTGGGTCCAGCGAATAAAATTTTCCCTGACTAGCGTCAGGAAACGGTTGCGCGAGCTATCGCGTCCTCGGCCAGGACGGTCCATTTCTTATCCTATCGTCGTCGGCCCCAGCTGCTTCTATCGTCACGATCTACGCTACCCAGCCCTGTCCATAGATGTGGGTCCAGACTGTATCTTGTTCGATTATATAACTAGGTAGATTAACCCATTGAATCTACAAGAGTTACAACAATTTTCCATGTCAGGAGCATAACAGAATGGTCTATCTATATAACAATGTTATAACGAAGACATCATCAACGCCGATATCAAGAAGCCTCGAAGCCGGACTCATGAGTGGGGTGGTGTAGAATTGGGCCGTCCACGCGGCTCCTGCCATGTATCTGCTTAAAGGAACCCGCACATTCGCCGGCAAAAACAATGCGGCAGCGGTGACATCGGCGAAGATAAAGCGTAGCCCAAGGATGGCCTCTATCCTGCATGGACTAAGCTTCAGACAAGTTGATGCACAAGCTCATAAAACAAACAGCGGGATGTACCAGTCATGACAAACCAAAAATCAGACCTCCACGTCCACCTAGAATCCATGGCCTCGGAATATCCGGATCGATGGACCGTGTCCGCATGCGGCGTAACCGGTAGCAGGCGGAGCATACCGGCGTTACTAGACAAGAACGCTAACTCGCCAGGGTCCAACACTGCGTCGGTGCTCCTGATCTCCGGTCTGTCCGGAAGCGCCGACGACGCTTCTCTGGCCCGTCTAGCTCTCGAATCGATCCGATCTGACGACGCCAGTCCTGGTATTCACATCAGATTTTCCGCCATCCCAGAGTGCAATCCCGACGGCTTACGCGACCTGTCCACCGGCTATCCACCCACCGGCGAATTTTTCTATAACGCCGAAGAACCGGAGAAACGCTATCTGTGGCGGTGGATATGTTTCCAAGCGCCCGGTCTGATATTGGAGTTGCGATCTGGGGAGACGGTAAGTTGGCGGAGCAATGAAGCCGGAAGTGGCTTGACATCAGCGCTGGCCGGTTCCGGGGGCCTTGTAGAAAACGGCTCTTTGCTGGCCGCCCTAGGCTCCGGTTCTCCCGACGGTCTGGGTCTTATTCCCGGCCTGAGGTTGACCTCGCCACCGGAAAGTCTCGACGACGAGCTTGGCAAGTTATGGAAGGTACTCTCGGACCAACCCGTCCTGCGTGAAGCTTCGCCAGCCCGCCAAGTCTTGGAGGCGCGTAGCGCTCGCTCCTATCTGGAGGTTGCCCATATTCTGGCCTCGGTTTATGGATACCAGTTGGACCCGGTCAATTACACCCAAGGCGTAGGCATCAGCGGACGCCTCCAGTTATACGAGTTGACCAAGACCGGGGAATCGCCTGCGTCCGGAATCGTCGATCTGGTGGAACCCTACGTATCGGGGTCTGCGCCGATGTTCGGCGAGAGGGTGGGCGGAGCCAATCTTGCGGGCTTGATCTGGGGACATGAATTGTCAGCGGCGACCGGCGACGCGCGTTATTCCGATCTGATCGTCGACGTAGCCAACCGCTACCAGGCCGGGGCCGACGGCGGCGCTCCACCGCCCTGCGACCCGGACTTTCGCACCGAGGACATGTTCATGGCCGGGGCTATGCTTGGCCGGGCGTTTGAAATCACCGGCGAAACCAAGTATCTGGACCTGCTGGTAGGATTCATCACCGGAGGGAACATCCAGCAGGAAAGCGGGCTATTCTGGCACTGCCGGCCGACGCATTTCTACTGGGGAAGGGGCAACGGTTTCGCCGCCATGGGGCTAACCGAAACATTGACCTATCTGCCAGAGAACTATCCGGGCCGTGACACGGTTGCGTCGATGTATCGAAAATTGTTGGATGGGCTGATCAAAATCCAAGACCCTTCCGGGATGCTGCCCCAGGTGTTGGACGTACCCGGCTCGTATCAGGAACTGACCGCCACCTGCATGCTGGGCTATTCCTTGGCCCGGGGCTTGCGCCGGGGTTGGCTGGGGCCCTCTTATCAAGCGCCGCTAGACCGAGCGTGGCGTGACGTCTCCCAACGGATCGACGGCGAAGGAAACGTCGTCGACGGATGCGCCAGCACCGGGGTCCAGGCAACGCTGAACGAATACTTGGACCGTCCGGCTGTCTTCGGCTTTGACGACCGCACCGGCGGCATGGCTTTGTGGTTCGCCTTGGAGATGCACCGGCATCAGGGCTGAATCTGATACCCGGTTAACACATCCAATCAGCCACCCGCTCGGCAATCATGATTGTCGTGGCATTGGTGTTAGCCCGGATGCAGTCAGGCAATACAGAAACGTCCACGACCCGTAACCCTTCCAGGCCCCGTACATGGCAATACTGGTCTAAGACGGCCATCGGGTCGGAGTCGGGCCCCATCTTGCAGGTGCCGGATATATGTTGCGTGGTAGTAACGTTGCGCAACAGCCACTGGTCCAGGGTGTCGTCGGAAACCATATCCTGGGGGGTGGGGCTGATGAGCCCTTCTACGATGTCTTTGTATGCGTCGTGCTCCAGTAACTTCAGGCATAGGCGCACGCCCTCACGCATCCGTTCCCGGTCCCATGCCTCATCCAGATACCGGTAATCAAGGAAGGGCTGGACGTGAGGGTCGGTGGAAGCCAGCTTCACTTCGCCAGCTCCCACGGCGAGTTCGAGGACGCAGGTGAACCGGATTCCTTCGCCCGCAGCAGGGTCGCCACCCATGGGGGAGGAGAAGGAAGACGCCAAGATTTGCATGTCGTTACGGTCGCTGGAACCAGCGGCCGTGTACCGCAGGGCGAGTTGGCTGCGCGGCGCTTCCGGGTCCAAGGGAAAATCATCCTTTACTCGCACCGGGACTCTCACGTTCGGGTGGTCCCTCAAGTTCTGGCCGACGCCGGGAGAATCTAGCTGGACCGGAATACCCATCTCCTTCAGGTGATCGGCCGGTCCCACGCCCGACAGCATCAGTATCTGGGGTGAACCGATACCCCCGGCGCTGAGAATAATTTCCTCGCTCTCAACGACGAATATCTCGTCGCCGCTTTGCACCTCAACACCGGTGGCGCGTTTGCCTTCGAACAAGATACGGCGAACGGTAACTGCCGACCGGACGGTGAGATTCAGCCGGTTCCGCACCGGGTTCAGATAGGTTAGGGAGGTGCTCATTCGAACGCCGTCCGGATTGTTCATGGGGATAGGACCGACTCCCCGAGAGTCCGGGTGATTCATGTCAGGGTCGTCAGGATACCCGTCATCGCGGCAAGCTTGGTAAAACGCGGTTTGCGCCGGGAGCCAGGTTTCACGCGCGTGGCGGCGCACTGGGATGGGACCATCGAATCCATGGAAGTCGTCCTTGATATCCATGTCCGATTCCTGTTTTCTGAAGTAGGGAAGTGTTTTGACGAAGGACCACTCGTCGTTGCCCCATGCGGCCCAGTTGTCGTAGTCTTCCGGGACGCCCCGCAGGAAGACCTGGCCGTTGATGGCGCTGGAACCTCCAACCACCCTGCCCCTTGGGACGGGCATCGTGTTGCCTTGCTCCTCGGTCGCCTTGCCTGAGAACGCCCAGTTGTGGGGAGCGTCCACCGCCGATGCAGCTTGGTTGTACCCGAATTTCAGGTCGTCCGGATAGACTTCGAAATTAGGATAGTCGGGACCTGACTCTAGCAGCAGAACCGAGCGGTTGGGATCATCCGTCAAGCGAGTGGCCAGCACACATCCAGCGGACCCCGCACCGATGATAACGACGTCATACTTCATATCTCTTCCTACCTTGATTTCAGGTTTATTTCACGCTTGCTGATGAATCAACTTGAGATGGTGATTCTCAACGCGGGGA
>PBTE01000176.1 GCA_002726515.1 Planctomycetaceae bacterium
CAATGAAAACAACACCATTTTGGACCATTGCTGTTCTTTTGTTGCTCGGTTGCAACATGGCGAAAGCATCGGACGAGATCCCCGGTACCGATCCGGTGTATCCAATCGTGTTGACCGGCGGCACTATCCATCCCATATCTGGCAAGCCAGTGGAAGGCGGGCAACTGCTGTTTGACCAAGGACGTATCGTCGCCCTGGGAAAACAGATCGCTCTGCCTGACAACACCCAAATCCTGGATGTAACGGGAAAACACGTTTATCCAGGTCTGTTCGATGCACATTCCAGTTTGGGACTTGTCGAGATCAACATGGTACGTGCCACGCGAGACGTCGCAGAAACGGGCTCTCTCAATCCCAATGTTCGGGTCGAAGTCGCAGTCAATCCAGACAGCGAGATGATCCCCGTATCTCGCTCTGGAGGCGTCCTGCTGACATTGACTGTCCCACGTGGCGACCTGGTCGCTGGAAGATCGGCCGTGTTGCAACTGGATGGATGGACGTGGGAAGACATGACGCTGCAATCACAGGTCGGCATGCATGTGAAGTGGCCCTCCATCACTCCTCTTTTGCACTGGTCGGTCAATCAATCCGCCCAGGAGCAGATGAAGCAGCGTGACGAACGTTTGCGCCAACTTCAGCATTTTATCGATGATGCCCGCAACTATGCCCGGGCCCGCGCTGTGTCGCTCGCGGCGAACCGAGAGCATGACCTGGCCTATGACGCTCGGCTCGAAGCAATGCTGCCGGTGATCGAACGACGGATGCCCGTCATCGTAATGGCGAACGAGCTGCAACAAATCCAGTCAGCAATTGCCTTTTCTTTACGCGAAAACCTCAAACTGGTGCTCGTAGGTGGCTACGATGCGGCGGGTTGCTCAGAACTCCTTCGACAGCACCGGATCCCCGTGATTATCAATGGGACCTTGCGACTGACTCGACGCCGATCGGATCCCTATGATGATCCGTTTACATTACCCGAGCGACTCCGTCAGGCGGGAATCAAATTTTGCATTGCAAACCGAAGCCGATTCGGCGCATCCAACGTGCGAAACCTGCCCTACCACGCCGCCATGGCGACCGCACACGGCTTGCCGCTCGAAGAAGCACTGCGAGCGATTACCCTCTATCCGGCACAGATTCTGGGAGTCGCCGATCGGGTCGGCTCTCTGGAACCGGGCAAACACGCCACACTGATCATCACGGATGGAAATCCCCTGGAAACCACTACTCACGTCCTGGCAGCCTTCATTCAGGGCCGACGCGTTGATCTCAACGACCGTCACAAGCGCCTCTGGAACAAGTATCAGCAGAAGTATCGCCAGCATGGCGCGGCGACTCGGGACGTGCCCCCTTCAAGAGATACCTTGAAATAAGCACGGGAGATTCAAAACAGCCGGGTGGCGGGTCCCGGGAATTGGTCGTGAAATGTGTTGTTTTTCTGGCAGTCAAGCCGGAAAAAATGGGGTACCATGATCTCATCGCCGATCTCATTGCCAGTCGATCAGAATTTTTCGGATTGAAATCCGACCGTCATCAATCATTCCGTTGGGGAGTTTTCTCACATGATCAGTAAAACGCTAATTAGTTTCTTCATATCAGCCTCCGTCCTTCTCACGAACACCTTTGCGGAGGACAGTTCCGCCTTCCGGTTTTTGGCGACTGGCGATTTGCCTTATAGTCCGGAGCAGCACATCTCATACGTCCAATTGCTAGAACAATCCGAACAGGAGGATTTCACCTTTCTTATGCACGTCGGAGACATCAAGGCACAATCTTCTCCTTGTACTGATGAGCGATTCCGCCAGATTTCCGATCTATTTGAAAAGTATCCGAAACCTGTCGTCTATACTCCGGGAGACAATGAATGGACGGATTGCCACGGAGTCGGTGCTGATCCCGTTGAACGTTTGGCGAAGATACGAGAACTCTTTTTTCAGCACAAAAGTGTACTCCGCCTCGCGAAGCTGAACACCGTGCACCAAAGTGATCATCCAGAAGCGGCGGAATACATCGAAAACTATCGCTTCACCAAAGCGGGTGTCTTGTTTATCGTCGCACACGTCTGTGGCAGTGGTAATAACCGGAGGATAGATGATCCACCGTCCATGCGGGAATTCGAGGCCCGCAATCAGGCCAATCTGGCATTTCTCAAGGAGAGTTTCTCCGTCGCATTGGAAAACCGGGTGCCGGGTGTGGCGCTGGTCATACACGCAAACCCAGACTTTGAAAACGGGAAAAATGAGGGCTTTCGCGACATCCTGGCAGCCCTGCGGGGCTTTCTTGGCAAATACCAGCAGCCCGTGGTTTGCATCCACGGAGATTCGCACTACTTTCGCATCGACAAACCGTTTCGTGATGAAGATGGAACCCGTTACCTGCACTTCACGCGCATGGAAGTGTTCGGGGCCCCCACGGTCGCCGGCGTCATCGTCAACGTGGACCCTGCCGACCCGCAAGTCTTCAGCTACAGGCCCTACTACATAGACAAAAACTAGGTGCCGAACACCGATGCTGGGGTGAACTGCCAGCCGTTACCGCTTCGAGAATTGCGTACCGCGCCGGGCACCGTGTAGACCGCACTTCTTTCGCTCTTTCATGCGCGAATCACGAGTCATAAACCCGCTTTCACGCATGACGGTGTAGAGTTCCTCGTCGTAGGCCGACAGAGCACGGGCAATGCCCATCTTGCAGGCACCCGACTGTCCGGTCATGCCTCCCCCTTTGACGTTGATCAACACATCCAGTTCTTCATTCTTGCCAGAACTCTTTAACGGGGCGACCACCGCATTGCGGTCCTGCGTGTTGGCGAAATACTCTTCCAACGAACGCTTGTTGATCGTGATTTTTCCACTACCCGGGCGGATGCGCACCCGTGCAATTGAACTCTTACGCCGACCTGTTCCCAAGATGTCTCCAGTGTACTTGTCCTTCTTGACGTTAATCATGCTGGGGTTCCTGTTTCGCGAGGTACGGGATTCTGAGCTTGGTGCGGATGGTCCGTACCTACATAAATCTTGAGTTTGGAAAGCATCTGTCGGCCAAGTTTACTTTTCGGTAACATTCTTCGAACCGCTTCGCGCAGAATACGATCCGGGTGTCGTTCCCGTCGCTTTTCAGCGGTTTCCGTTTTCTGACCCGGATATCCTGTGTACCAGCTGTAGGTTTTCTGTTCCCACTTTTTGCCAGTAAAAGAGATCTTGTCGACGTTGACCACAACCACAAAATCCCCCGTATCAACGTGAGGCGTATAGGTCGACCGATGTTTTCCCATCAGAATTACCGCCAATTCGCTTGCTAGGCGGCCAACGATCTTGTTCTCGGCATCAAACAGCCACCAAGACCTTTCTACCTGACCTGACTTGGCCATATACGTTTTCATCGGCTGGTACCCCACGCTATCCCTTGCTCGCGGTCGGAAAGCAACCCGCCACCGACTAAGCAAAATTTTGTGAAAACTCGCATTTTATCGCCTTCTCGTTTCGGTTTCAAGGTCATCGAACCCTGATATTTTTATTTTAAAACCCCTCGCCCAGCAACAACTTGTTTTGTTTCTTATCAGCGGCGCGATCCTGCAGGAGGCGTAGGAGCCGAACGGATTGGAAAGTAACTCCCGCCAGGGGACCAAAGTGGGGTTTAAGCAAGTCTCCCAATGTGCCAAAATCCGCCCTTTTGAACCCGGGGAATTCTCGCATGAAGGTGGCAGTCGTCAAAGAGACCTTTCCGGGTGAACGTCGAGTCGCGCTGGTCCCGGCCGTCTTAAAACAACTGAATCGCGCGGGGATTGAAGTCGTCGTCGAAGCGGGGGCCGGCCAGTCTGCCGGATACGAAGACCGAGAATACGAAGAAAATGGAGCCAGAATCGTTGGCAGCCGGCAGGAAGCTTTTCGAGCCGATATCGTTTCACAAGTCCGCTGCCTGGGCGCAAACCCGGAAGCCGGTCGAGCCGACCTCGACCTGCTTCGAAAAGGTCAAATTTTACTGGGAAGCTGTGACCCGCTGGGCAATCCCCAAGCGATACAACAACTGGCAGACAGGGGCGTCACCCTGTTGGCATTGGAAATGATTCCTCGAATCACTCGTGCCCAGAGTATGGATGTACTCTCCTCGATGGCCACGATTGCTGGTTACCGGGCTGTCCTGTTGGGAGCGGTCGAGTTGCCCAAAATGTTTCCTCTGATGATGACGGCGGCCGGTACTGTTTCTCCGGCGCGGGTTTTTGTTATCGGAGCCGGTGTCGCCGGGCTTCAGGCAATTGCGACCTCGCGACGCCTGGGAGCGGTGGTCCACGCTTACGATGTTCGGCCGGCCGTGCGGGAGCAAGTCGAAAGCCTGGGTGGTAAGTTCGTCGAATTGCAGTTGGAGGCGGATGAATCAGAAGACAAGGGGGGCTATGCCAAAGCGATGGGTGAAGCGTTTTATCAAAAGCAGCGCGAGTTCATGGCGGAAGTTGCTGCCGAAAGTGATGTGGTCATCGCAACCGCCGCCATTCCGGGGAAGCCAAGCCCCTTGCTCATCACCGAGTCTGCTGTCCAGCAAATGTCCCCCGGCTCCGTGATCATCGATCTGGCAGCCGAGCGCGGCGGCAATTGTGAGTTAGCCCAGCCAGACCAGCGGGTGGAAAAATACGGGGTCACTATTCTGGGTCCGACCAATCTTCCTTCCGAAATCCCCTACCACGCCAGCCAGATGTATAGCAAAAACGTGGCCACGCTCCTGAGTCATTTGGTCAACGACGGACAACTGCAGTTGGATATGGCAGACGAAATCAGTCGCGATACGACCGTTGCGCACCAGGGTGATGTCTGTAACCACCGTATCCGCGAGATGTTGGGATTGGAACCTCTGCGCGAGGTGGCCGAAGAAAAAGAGAGTGCGGGTCAACATACATGAGATATTTTACTGTACAGAACCGTCCTTCAACGGTAGCCGGGTGCATGTTGGTTTTGACTTGGTTGGGGCTTTCGGCGTTTCATATGCCGCCGGCGAAGGCCAACGAAACATCACCCGAAGCGATTGGTTCGATTGCGACTGTCGAACCTGGAGCACCCACCCAGACCAAGTCGGGTACCTTTTCGTTGCCGGAGAAAAAAAACTCTTTTTCACGACAGGAGGCTCTGATTGCGAGCCTGACCGTTTTTATCCTGGCGATCTTTATCGGCTTCGAAATCATCACCAAGGTACCTCCCACACTCCACACACCATTGATGTCCGGGTCCAACGCCATCAGCGGCATTACCGTCGTCGGCGCCCTGCTGGCAGCAGGTGGTACTCTCGGCTTCACTTCCCAGGGAATACCCGCTTTGCTTGGTATGCTGGCGTTAGCCCTGGCAACGGTCAACGTGGTCGGTGGGTTTTTCGTGACTGGCAGGATGCTGGCGATGTTTCAAAGGAAGTAAGGCGTAAATTTTGGATGCAACACCCGTATTAAAAATCGCGTATGTGGTCGCAGCGGTTCTGTTTATCCTGGGATTGAAGAACATGACCCACCCGCGCACCGCCGTGCGGGGAAATTATCTCGGTGCGCTGGCCATGTTGCTGGCCATCGTTGTGACGCTGTTTCAACTGTGGAAGGGAGACGGCAGCTTCCCTTACATCTTGATTGGACTGATTGTCGGCAGTTTGGTAGGGATCACACTGGCCGTACGCATTGAAATGACGGCCATGCCTCAGCTGGTCGCGCTGTTCAATGGATTTGGTGGCGGTGCGTCCGTCCTGGTCGCGTGTGCCGAATTGCTTAAGTTGACTCCGGAACGGGCTACCATCGACGTGTTGATTGCCACGGCGACAACGGCGATCATCGGCGCTGTTACTTTTTGGGGCAGCCTCATCGCATTTGGGAAGCTGCAGGAATTAAACCTTTTCAAGAATTCTTTTGGCCTGCCGGGTCAGCAGGTAATTAACGCGGTTCTCGCTCTGATTGCACTGGTGCTCTCCGTCCTCCTCGTCCAAACCGGCACGGGTACGACAGCCATCGCACTTTACCTGGCAATTGTGGTGCTTAGCTCCGTGCTGGGTGTGTTTCTGGTCTCTTCGATTGGCGGCGCCGACATGCCGGTGGTAATCGCTCTGCTCAATTCCTATTCTGGATTGGCAGCTGCAGCCACTGGATTTGTAATTGATAACAACGTGTTGATTATCGCAGGATCACTGGTGGGTGCTTCTGGAATCATCCTGACCAAGATCATGTGCAAGGCCATGAACCGGTCGTTAACCAATGTTCTTTTCGGGGTCCTCGAAGCGGGCTCCGTGATGGATACGGACGAGATCTACGCCACGGTGCGGAGCACCTCGGCCGACGATGTGGCCATGATTCTGGACACCGCGCAGCGGGTAGTGTTTGTTCCCGGCTACGGAATGGCCGTAGCACAGGCTCAGCATGCGGTTCGGGATTTGGCAAATCAGTTGATCGCCAATCAAACGGCCGTTGAATACGCTATCCACCCCGTAGCAGGACGAATGCCGGGACACATGAACGTACTGTTGGCAGAGGCTGATGTGCCTTATGAACAACTGATTGAAATGGATCTGATCAATCCTACGATGGAGCAGGTCGATGTGGCCATCGTGATTGGCGCAAACGACGTGGTGAACCCCGTGGCACGGACCGACCCCAACAGTCCTATTGCGGGCATGCCCATCATCAACGTTGACAAGGCTCGTACGGTGGTGGTCATCAAGCGCAGTTTAAGCCCGGGATTCGCCAAAATTCCAAATCCATTGTTTGCCGCCGAGAACACGCTGATGTTCTTCGGAGATGGCAAATCGGCGACGCTGGAAATTGTGGCCGCTCTCAAAGATCTGTAGTGCTCGACCTCTTCGTGCCCGGCGCAACAACCTACAGGAAAATCGCCATCTTCCCCTGTCCGGCAAATGCCGGCTGGTTGCTCCTCGAGATGTTCTCCGAGCCACAATATCGTAACTATTTACACAATCCCCACACGTGATGCCGTGGAAAGCCGTTTTCAGCAAATCGGCATGACCAATTCGGTGGCAGGAAATCGATGTTAACTCTTGACGCTTCGATAGTCTACAAAAGTTGAGTCGGACTAAAGGATTGAAGAAACAATGGCCCTCCTGACGCTCAGTGAAGTAACCCAGCCTTTGCGGGTGTATCGTGAAACAACGCCCGCACCCAAGCGGGTTCCAGCGGCAGCGAAATCTGCGGGGAGCCAAATCGCTGCGGCGGCCAGGTATCGGCGAGAACTGCAATTGCGGATGCCGCCCTTGCTGGATGGGTGGGATGTCACAGGAGCCATTGTGGGATCGGATTCCGACAAGCTGCATGGCGGTCTTTACGATTGGTCAATGTGTGACGATGGGTCGCTTGCTGTGGCGACCGGCTGCGCCGCAGGGCAGGGGATGGCAGCCGCCTTTGCAGCAACATTCCTGATAGGGGCCCTGCGTTGCCATGCTAGTTATCAACTTTCGGCGCCAGAATTGATGGGCCGGCTGAACGGAAACCTCTGGATGGGTTCGACGGGAGATCAATTTGCGTCATTGGTTTACGCTCGCGTCTGCCCGGGTGACAGCCAGATTGCTTTGAGCCATGCTGGCCGAATTCATTGTCTGCTGGCTGGACCGGATGGTGCAGCCTGGTTGGAAGCGTCCCAGACAGAGCCTCTGGGGACGGAACCCGAAAGCAGTTTCCAACAGCGTTTCGTTCGAGTTACCCAAAAGAGCTTGCTGGTCCTGGCGGCCGTTCCGGAAACAGTCAGGTCAACAGCCTGGCAACAGTCACTCGGTGACATTGTCCAACGTCGCCAAGCGGGACTGCCTTCTCCACTGGCAAACTGCCTGGTGACCGAGTTGGAAAGTTCTGCTTCCACCGACCTCACGGGTTTCAGCCTGCTGGTATTCCAACGCCTGTAAGCCCTTGACGGTAGCAAGGGATCGCCTAGACTGAAATTGTTAAGCGGATCGCGGTACGGACCGGGGACCAAGCTGCAACGTGCTGGCTCGGAATCAAAAAACCGCGTCTTACAGCTGAAAACCTGACAGGGCTCGTGGCGAAATTGGCAGACGCGCTAGGTTGAGGGCCTAGTGGGAGTTAAATCCCGTGCTGGTTCGAATCCAGTCGAGCCCACAGACAAAGCGACGCATTGTGAGTTACCGCGTATGTTGCGGGTTCAGATGCGTCGCTTTTTTATTTTCAATCCTCTATGGCACACAAGGTGCGCCTCGGAAGGGTGGTGCGGACGCCGGACGGAATCATGTGAATTTCCCGAGCGTCAACCGCGGGAGGAAATTGTCCCTGTTTTTCCACCTCTCGCGTGATATTCTCCCAGTTCATGGGGGGATACCAGGCAACATCGGGAAAAACGAGAAACGACCGCGCCCGCGGCCCAGTTCCAAACACGGTTAGTTCGCCCCGCTGCGGTCGACCAACCTGCCCAGAATCATCAGCGCGTTCCCGACGGGTCTCTGTCCCATTCTCCCCGACGGCGAATTGACGAGGGTGCCATCCAACCACATCGTTGATGATCCACCACCGTCCATGTTCAGCGCGTTGGTGCACCCCAGCCGGTCCATAAGGTCTGCCAGTTCGCCGTAATGCATACCTCGTGAAAGTCCCGGCTGCCGACCATCCACAACAACGAGAAAGAGTTCTGTTTCATTGAATCCTACGACCGTCCGCGGATGCCGGTTGTTCTCGTTGCCTTCACCCACCAGCCGTTTGCCATTCTGAATCAACGGAGGACCGCCCCCTATCGCCTGTCTGACGCCAGCGAACTTCGGGCTGATCGTAGTCACAAACTTCACACGGTCGCCCGCTCGAAGCGTTGGCAGCTCCTCGGCCACTTGCGTCACAACGGAAAGAACCATGGTTTCGGAGCCAATCGGCGTATCTCCTTTTCGGTTAATCGACCGGATGCGGCCGGTATAGGAAAGATTCGCGCGCAGTGGCAACCATTGGCTGTCGGGAACGGCGGTCAGCACCAATTCGAGTCCACCCTTCGTATGAGTGGAAGCCCCAAAGGACGGCGTGAAAAGGACAATATCTGAACTACCGACCTCCGTCTTGGCGGCCGTCGTCGAACAATTGATACGGAAGCTGGCGTCAGATCCGTCGGGCCACGTAACCCTGAATTGGGCTCCTTCTCCAACGGTCAGGTGCGGCCCACCTTGATCATCGACCCAAAACGAGGCATGCGCCGGACCGTGTACCAGTTCGCCGTTTTGAATGTGGATTCCCTCCAAGGTTCCCCGGTACCGCGCGTCACCGCTCCAGCCCATCTCGAAATAATCGCCGTTGACCGCGACCAGGGGTTGGCCCGACTTCCTGCGGACCGCTTTGGCTTGTCCACTCACTGTCTGACGACCAAACACTGTGCCGTTTGCCAGGTTCGTCACCACGGCCAGTTCTTTGCGGCCCAGTTCCATTTTGACGATGTGAAGCGAGATCGGACCCGGATGTTGCTCGTGTCTGTACTCGATGCC